>JAFGCP010000300.1 GCA_016932595.1 Deltaproteobacteria bacterium | reverse complement strand
GAAACCGTTTGCGCCGGCTGCTCAACCAGCGCGGTATACCGGATGATGTGCCTGCGGTCAGGCGGCAGATTTTTGAATTGCTGCAGCGGATAGGTATAGTAGAGCGACAGCAGCTCCAGCTGCTCGTTCAGGTACGGATAGGGCGCCAGGGGGCTCATAACCGTACAGAAATAAGAGCTCACCATGCTGATTGTTGAAGGCACGGTTTCGAAGGGGGTGCGCGCCAGGTAAATAAATTTTGCATCGGGAAACACTTCATCAAGAGACTGTATCATGGCGCTGAACAGGGGATTTTTGGAAAGAAATATTTTATCGGCCCCGAAAGCATACAGGTGATTTTGTACGCAGCGCTTGTAAAATCCCAAAATCCGCCGTCTTTGTTCAGCAGGGAGCTGCTCATCAAAGACAAAGTACGGCCACAGCTCCTCGGTAAAAGGCAGCAGGAAGAAAGCGTTTGCCGAGGAAAAAATATGCAGCAGTATCATGCTGTCTTCCTCTGCTTCAAAGAAGCTTATGGGATGAAATGTTGAAAATTTTTTAAACATGTGCGTTTCCGCAGCCCGCGCCAGCCGGTACAGGGGGCTGCCGCAGAGGCTGTCGAGCCGGCCCAGAGCCGCAAATAATTTTTTCTGGGTGACTGACGGAGCCAGCATTATTTCCCAGGATTTCATCGAGCTGAAGCGGCCTTCATCCTCAGCAAGCAGCCGCTGCAGAAATGTTGTGCCGCTTCGGGGAGGGCCGATTATGAAAACCGGCTGCCGCACCGCCTGCCGCCGGTATCCGGGGAAAAAAATAGTATCAAGGAAGAAGCCGATCCAGCTTGCTGTCTCGACGCTGCAATAGAACAGGGCAATGCCTGCCAGGAAGAAAAGCCGCTTTGGCGTGAGCCGGGCATGCGTGCCCCGGGTCTTGAAAAGAGATTTGCAGGCTACGCGAAATAACAGGCTGAAGTTGAAAAGCATGGAAGAAAACCTTTACAGCAAATATTTTTCCGGGCTGGCAAACAGCTTTTTCAGGCTCTGCCCGAGCCGGTAGTAGTCAACGCCGTTGATGACGCGGTGGTCCCCGATAACATTGAGCTTCAGAGTTTCCCGGCTCACGACAGCGCCGCTTTCATCCACAAAAGGCTGGAGCCCCATGGGGCTGGCATGGATGCGCAGCACCGCTTTGCCGACCGTTGTTACGCACCCGCTGTTATAAAAGGGGGATGGCCCGCCGTAGTCATGCACGGACAGAAAGATATTTGAACCAAGGCCCTTATTGAAAGCCGCCGTAAATATCAGCCGCTCGCTCAGCAGCAGGTTGAGGCGCAGCCTGAAAAAAAGCGCCAGCGCCAGCGGCAGCCATTTGTTTTTCGGCGCCGCATGCTCCCGCGTTTTCTGAACCATGCTCATCAGGGACTCCTGCTGGATTTCAGCAAGGGTCATGCGGTGCGGATTATTCATGACGATCACGGCAAGGGCAAGCTCCTTGCCCGGGAGCATAAATACATTTGATACGTGAACCCCCTCGATCTGGTATATGCTGCGGCCGAGCACCACCTGGTTGAAAACAGGATTTTCATCAATGGCAAAGGCCAGAAGCTTGGTGAGCACATGGCCAAAAGTAATTTTTCTGCCATACTGCTCCGATGCCTGGCGGGCAAGGGCAAGGCTGGGCTCCATGTCGAAAGAATAGATGTTGTCGGTAAAGGGGTCGCAGGAGGTGGCAAGCATATGTATCGTGTTCAGCCGGTGATTGCCGATTTCCCGCCTGGCAAGCTTTCTCATGTGCAGTTTCCTGTTTTCTGTTGCACTCATGTGTTCCCTCTGCAAATGATCCTTTGAGGTATATCTACCACAACAGCATGTAAAATTCATGCTATTCTGTGCGGTACGGGATTTTGGGCTGTCAACTGCAGATGCCTGTCCGCCACCCGGCAATGACCGAACCCGGCCGCAGCTCCAGCGCCTTCAGCGGCAATCCTGCATTGCCATAACTGCAGAATTTAAAAGCTGGATTTTACTTCAGGTACTGTTCGGGCCGGGCAGCTATGCGGGCAAGGGACTGGCCGAAGTTATACGAATCAATGCCGTTTATGATCCGGTGGTCGGTGGTAATATGCAGGTCCATCATTTCACTGCTCGTCAGCATGCCGCTGTCAAGAACGGGCCTTTTGAAAGGGCCGCTGGCATGAATACGCGGCGTGAGGTTCATGGTCGGTATGACATCCTTTACCATGGTAAAGTTAGCCGGTGTGGCATAGGTGTGCACCGAAAGAATAATGTTGGATATGAGGTCCCGCTCATAGATGGTTTTGAAGGATCGGCGCAGCCCGATAAGCCGGTAGAGGCAGTAGCGGGTGCAGAGCCTGGTAAAAAAACCAACCAGGGGAGGCGGCGCCGCGGCATACTTGCTCTTTGCCTGCGCGATTGCCGCAAACAGCTCCTGCTGAATTTCGGCCAGTGTTTTGTGCTGCGGGTTTTTGAGTATGACATTGGTTATGATCTCCGGGTCGGGAATGTAGACCAGATTGGCGATATGGATATCCTCAATCTCATAGAGCGCGCCGCCAAAAATGATTTGCTTGAAACGCGGGTTCTCTTCTATCGCATGAGCAATGAGCTTAATCAGAACCGGGGTCAGCAATATGTGCCGCCCCTGATCCGCCCCGATAGCTTTTGCCGCGTGCCGGCAGGCTTCAATATCTAGCTGGTAGTTCACGGAAGCATACGGATCGGGCGAGCGGGCCGTTATATCCAGGATTTCGCTCCTGCAGGGGCCGATTTCTTCCCGTGAAAGCCTGCGCATTCTGAGGCGGCTGGCGGGTTTTTTAAAGAATGTATGCATCCGGTTTGCCGTATCCTTTCATGGTGCAACTCATCCAGGTTTTTTATACTGTCTGCGCCGGTATTTGTCAAATAGCCCGGGGCGCAGGGGAGGGGTGCCCCCGGCATGGGTCTCTCAAGCAGGCAGCTCTTCCAGCATCTGTGTAAAAAAATCTTCGAGGCAGTCCCTTGCTGCAAGCGGCGCCCCGGCAGAGAGCGTCAGTGAGCTTTCATATCCGCTGAAGCCGATATACAGAACCGGCGGATAGACAACCGGCGGCAGGATCCAGCCGCATGCCGGCTGCCCGTCAAAAAAAACATCCGCAGGCAATAGCCGGCCAAGATTCGTGAGACCGCTGGGGTAGTTCCGGCTTGCTACCCGGTCATGCAATAGCCTGCCGCAGGCTTGTACGAGGAGCCTGTAGGGCGCAAGGACCGCAAGCGGCACCGTGCATAGCTCGCTCAGGCCGATCCAGCCGGACTTTCTGCGCCGGGTGAAAGCGCTGACCCGGCCCAGGGTTGCAGCGAAGTCTCTGCCCGGATCCCTGCCGAGATTTATATGCTCATAGGTGCTCAAGTTGCAGATCCCTTCCGCCTTGCCGGAAGGGAGGTAGTGGCGCCGCAGGTCCACCGTTGTCTGGATTCTCAGCGCGGCGAGCCCGTCCCAGGATTCTTTTTTGAGCAGGGCCCGGTAAAAAGCCGCTATCATCAGATCGTTGATGGTCGCATGGTGCTGCCGGCCATAGGCCCTCAGGCGCTCGACATGCGCGGGTGCAAGATGCCGGATCACAAAGGTAAACGGCTCTCGCGGCCCTACCGGAACCTGCAGAGCATGGGTTTTTCTTGGTATTTGCGTGGAAAGGGTGGTGCGCAGAAAAAGGAAAAACAGCGCCGGGTATATATACCAGGGCAAATGCCTCATGATCTGGGCGCAGGTGCGGCTGCCGTGAATGTTCTGCCGGGGCCGGTAGCCGGGGTTGTGTAGAAGCTGCGTATAGATATGCGACAGCTGTGCGGCCAGAGCATGCAGGCCGCCGGCATCGCATACCTGATGGGCAACCTTGAGGAGCAGCCGGTCACCGCCTGCGGAGCGCAGCATGCAGGCTTTGACTTGCGGCCCTCGGCGGCTGTCAATCGGGCTGTTTCTAAAAGCATCAAATTCAGCCGGATTAGAGGCAAGGCAGAGCATCTCCGGCCAGGGCCCGGTGAGCGGCTCCCAGTACACCCTTTTCTTTTTTGTGACCAGCCTGCACCCGAGAACCGGCTGGGCATCAAGCAGAAGCAGAAGAGCGGCCGCAAGCCGCTGGGCGTCAAGCCGGTGCTCGAAGCAAAGCTCCATCTGCAGCATGAAATCAGCGATGCCGACATCCTGCCCGCCTGATATTATTTTATCTATTGCCGCTGCCGGGAAATGGTCCGGA
Organism: Deltaproteobacteria bacterium; assembly: GCA_016932595.1. Lineage (GTDB taxonomy): Bacteria > Desulfobacterota > WTBG01 > CAIYCZ01 > CAIRTM01 > CAIWCT01. Next base: position 4,537 of record JAFGCP010000300.1, on the reverse strand, counting down.
ATATGTGCCATGATTATTATATAAAAAAGGGAAACTTCTTCAGTCAATAAAGGCTCAACCCGCTGTATTCATCAAAGGTTTTTCAGCGACCAGCCGAGCGGGCAGGGCAGCGAATGGGGAGCCGGGAGAAAAGGGCTCAGGTGCAGCCTGCCAGGTCTTCCAGGCTTTTTTCAAAGAGAGCCATAAACTGCTGCCCCTGCTCAGCAGTCATTGTCCGGTTAAAGTAATTAAATGAGAGATAGAGCTTGTTGTTAAATGTTATAAATCCCGAAAAATTTCCGATAGAGGGGCTGGGCATTGCCGCCATATAACATCCCGCTATTTCCGCATCACCAAGGTGTGTTATCCTCGTCGTAGTACCGGGGCCCGCCCATAATCGCCCCGCATTGGTAACCTGCGATGACTCGCCCAGCGCCGGATTGTTGAAAACAAAGTTGCCCCACAGGGGTACTGTTTTTGAGGCGATACGGGTATTAAGCAGCGACAGGAGACAGATTATTTTTTCTGCTGTGCGGTCACGCTGCGCTTTTTCCTGCTCGCGGCGCACATACTGCAAAAGGTCTTTTAGCCGGGTGCGGTGACGGGGCTTCGTGGAGATTATAAAAGTTGAAAATTTATTGGACAGCTCCAGAAATTCATGCTCCGCCATGCGCAGATTTTTATGAACATCAATGCTGATGACCCCGGCAGCCTTGCCGCGAGCCTGCTTCCATCGGTCAATAGCAAGTATCTGCGCAGCCACCAAAAGCACATTGAGGGTTATGCCCTGACGCTTTGCCGCGGCAAGATACCGGTTGAGCTGTTGCGTTGCTATCTCGCGCTGAACAGCGGCCGTTGCGTCCGAGAAGCTATTCTTGCCGGAGTATAGTTTAGCGGGCCCCTGAAATCCGGTTCTGATGCATTGTCCGGTAAAGAAAGCCAGAGCGCCCAGCGCCAGCATCCAACGCTTGACCCGCGACTCAGGGAGCAGGGGCGATGGCGGCAGGCCAGTATCCGGGCCTTCGGAAACTTCAGGGGCAAGCCCCGCGGCCAACTGAGTATAGGCGGCAAACAGCTCCTGAAAAATCAAGCCGAGCCCATGGGCATCGGTGAGCGCATGGTTGATAAAGGCCAGCAGTTTTTGCCTTTCGTCCGGCAGCGTGCAGAGCGCCAGGGACAGGGGAGGGTTTTTCCGGGAGCTGTAGTCAGTGAATGGGTCGAACAGAATTTCTTGTATTTTATTTTCGGCAGCCTCGGCTGTCATGCCGGAAAAGTCGCACAGCCGCACAGCAGGATTCTCGTCGGTACAGGCCCGGGGCAACCAGCGCACATCCCAGCCTGAGCCGGACGGGTTTTCGGCAATAATGGCATTGAGCACGGGCCGGCGCTGTATTTCAAGAGCATAAGCCTGCCGTAAAAGCCCAATATCGATATGGCCGCCCTTGAATTCAAAAAGAATGCGTGAAAAAGGCCGACCGCCAAGCAGCTCCCATGAGTAGAACAATTTATCAAGCTCATTCAGGGGAATGCCGGGGGTTCGGGTTGGAAGACCGGGTTTTTTCACATGCACACTCTCGCAGCTTCATTAAAGGGTTGGTAATTACCGTGGTCAACAAAACCATTAGCCAGGCAGATACAGTAGCTGATTCGTGCCGAAGATTTCTCCCGGCATTCGCATGCGGCCATTCTACAACAGTACATACTATAGCATTGTTGTAAACAGAACCGAAAGAGGAAAATTTTTCATGCTCTATGAGCAGGGGCCGGCATGCGAATGCTGATTGAAGAACCAATAGTGAATAAAGAGCTGCTTGTGTATAACCGGGCAGACAGCCGTAGAAACCACGGCAAAGGTCAAGGATTTTTGACCGTCAGGATGTTTTTAATTTTTTCATCCGGTCCGAGTTCGATAGAGAAGCGGGGATAGGGGCTGCCTCTGCGTATGTAGATATCATAGCCCCAGCCCGTGCGCATCCAGGACAGCAGCCCGGTCGACAGGTCGGCCACATCGATGGTGTAGATGGGGGCCGGCCAGGCATTGCTGCGAAAGTCGGGAATAATGGAGAACGAGGCCATGTACTCATACCTGTCCCTGAACGCTGGCGTGCCGGCTATGCCCGCGGCGCTGCCGGTATAGGTGTCGGAGATTTTAAGCCGCGCGTTATAGAGAAAGACATAATCGGGCGCGAGCTGCACGAGCAGCTCGCGCTCTTTGCTTTTCAGTGTATCAAAGCTGAGGCCCGGCGGAATAAAGGAGATATCGGGCGCGCCGTAGCGGTTTTTAATTCGCGCAAAGTCACGGTTGGTGAGGCCGAAAAGATCCATGATCGTTGCCTGTGAAATGTAGGCGAAATAGCCGACGTCGCCAATGGCGATGACGGGCTTTGTCCCCAGCTCGCGGCGTATCCATTCCCCAAGAGCTTTCTGATTGAAGCGGGCAAACTGGCTCACATCGCGCCAGCGATAGTTGAAAGCAATATCCTTCCAGTACTGCTCGGCCGCCGTAAACAGAATGCAGGCCGTCAGGGCGGCCAGAAATATTTTTTTGCCTGGCGTCAGAGCCCATGCCCGCCACAGCTCCGTTGCCAGCAGCTGTACGCACACGATCATGAGGGGCACGACGGGCAGGTTGTAGCGGTAATACGGCATCCAGTCAAAGCCGGAAAACCCGAAGCTGAAAATGGTTCCGGCTGCAATGAACAGCCCTATGGGCCCAAGCGCAGAGCGCGGGTCGGGTATTTTCACAAAGATGAAAAAAGGCATGAGAAACAGCAGCCAGACATAGCTGGTGAAAAATCCCTTGTTGATGAAGAAGCCGAGCATAAAACGCACATAAAGCGGAAAGGAGCCCTTTGCATAGTAGGTGTTGGGCAGGGGCAGGCCGTAGTAGCTCAGGCGCCAGGCAAGAAAAGCGCCGTAGAGCAGCGTAAAAAGTATGATGCCCGGCAGAAAGGGCTTCAGGGATTCTTTTTTGTACAGGAAACGCCAGCCGAGCCACAGGCAGTAGAAAGCGCAGAAGATGACGCCCTCGGGCCGGGTAAGGGCGGTGAGGAGGAGCACGAAAAAAGCGGCCGTGCAGCGAGCGGTATTGGCGCGGGCCCATATGATGGAAGCCGCGCTTGCGATAACCAGAAAGGTATAGAGCGATGTTTCAAGGCCCGATGCCGCGTAGAAGTGCAACGGGAGAAACAGCAGGTAGAGGGCCGGGCCGAATAGCGACCCCGGCCCGCGTATGCTAAAATAGCGCCGCGGGATATACCAGACCAGCAGCAGCGTGAGCGTGTTGAACAGGGCGCCGGCCATGCGGCTGTAGCTTAACATATCAAAGCCGAGCTTGTGGGCCACGGCGATGGAGAACATCCAGAGGGGGTTTGAATAGCCCTCGACCCGCTCGCCCGGGTTGAAAACGGGGCCATTGCCATCGGCCAGGTTTTGGGAAAAGCGGAAGGTTATATAGGCGTCCTCACAGGGATCGGGGGTCAGGGAAAAGACATGCATCAGCTCACCCGCATAGATGCAGGCGGCAAGCAGTATGCCGGCAAGCAGTGTCCAGTTTGTGCTCTTAGCCATAAGTCATTTCCCGTAGTTGCACGGACCGTTGACGAAATTCCCGGCCAGTATGCGTGAAGGAGCGTTTGTCTCCTCAAAAAGAGAAAGCATTATTGCATAAGCCGGCAGCCGATTCAAGGGTCAAGGCTATTTAAGCAACAGGCCCCGGCATGACCGGCTGCACAAGCTTTCGGGTTATCTCAAAGGAGCAGTCCGGGTCAAGGCTAAGGGGCATGCCCCTGCCGGGACCGCCCATCCTGATCCAGCGCTGCGCCGCCTGAATATTGCGCTCGACTACGGCATGCAGCCCCAGGCCCTTTGCCGCAAGCAGCTCTTCAAGAGCGGTTTTCATATCCCCTGCGGCTGCTGCAATGCAGGCCCGGAGATTGCGGCACAGGCCGGGCAGGGGGTGCCCGAGCTGCAGGGCCTTCTCTACGCCGGCCCCTGCCCCTGCCATGTCGCCTTCGGCGAAGCAGGCTGCCGCAAGGTCAAGATACGCGGCATGCAGGCCCGGCAGGCGCTCAAGAACCCCCCGCCGCTGCGCTGCCGTGTAGGGGCTCACCCGCTGCAGGCCCTGGTGCTGCTGCAGCCAGTCGATGCAGAAACGCGCGTCGGGATCATCGCTTCGGTCAAGCATGGGCAGCAGCTCAAAAAAATCATCCGTAAAAAAACGCTCCGCATCAGCTGCGCCCAGCTGCGCCGCCTGACTGAAATCGCGCGTGCCCGGGAAAAGCGTATGGGGGTTCCAGATGACCTCGGTCGGCTGGACTTCGCGGACAAAAGCGATACTCTCTTCAAGTGTCGACCTGGTTTCGCCCGGCGCGCCGGCAATCATGTACAGGCGGATTTGAAAGCCCAGCTGCCGAGCTTCTGCCACCGCAGCGCGCACAGTGTCCGGAACAATATCCTTGCCCATGCCGGCAAGCACGGGCGCTGCCGCCGATTCGACCCCCAGGCTGATGCGCACGCAGCCTGCGCTGCGCATGGCAGCAAGAAGCTCCTCATCAAG
>JAFGCP010000299.1 GCA_016932595.1 Deltaproteobacteria bacterium | reverse complement strand
GAAATCCGCGATGCCGCGAAGCTCTCCGGCAAGCTCACGCAGGAAACCTCTGCGGCTATCCGCGCAGAGCTTGGGGACAAGCGGATCAAGGCTGCGGTCATAGGACCTGCCGGCGAGAAGCTGGTGCGGTTTGCCGCCATAGTGGATGAGCGTCGTACCGCGAGCCGCGGCGGTGTCGGCGCGGTCATGGGCGCAAAAAACCTCAAGGCGATTGCCGTGCGCGGGACGGGCCATGCGCGGGTCGCCGACAAAGCAAGGCTCATGGAACTGGTAAAAAAGCAGATGGAGCGGGTGAAAACCGATCCGCGGCTGCAGGGCTTTCGCAAGCTCGGCACGGCCGCGGCAGTCGGCTTCTGCCATCAAATGGGCATTTATCCGGTGCGCAATTTTCAGGCCGGGATCATGGCGGGGGTTGACGGCAATCTCACGGCAGCGAAATTCGACGAGCTTTACCAGAGCGATGCCTATTGCAAGAGCTGCCCGATTCACTGCGGCAGCATCTATAAAGTGCCGCCGGGCCGGTTCAGCGGCGAGCCCTGCGAAGGGCCGGAATATGAAACCCTGTATTCTTTCGGGGGCGAAATCGGCAACAGCGACCCCTCCCTGGTGATTGAAGCCAATCGCCTGTGCGATGATTACGGCGTTGACACCATGACCGCCGGGGCCACCATCGGCTTTGCCATGGAATGCTATGAAAAAGGCCTGCTGGATAAAAACGATCTTGACGGCAGCGAGCTTGCCTGGGGCAATCAGGAAGCCATCATGGCGCTGCTGAAAAAGATGGTGCTTCGGGAAGGCGCGGGTGATCTCTTTGCCGACGGCTCACGCATGGCCGCACAAAAAATCGGCAAAGGCGCGGAGAAATACGCCATACAGGTAAAGGGGCTTGAGCTTGCCGGCTATGATCCGCGGGGGCTTAAAGGCCTGGGGCTTAATTATGCCACGGCCCCCCTGGGCGCAAGCCACTGCGTGGGCCAGTGTCCGCAGGAACTTATGGGTACGGGGCCAAATGACCGGTTCGCCTCTGCCGGCAAGGGCAGCATGTGCATGATGAATCAGGACAAGGTGGCGGCTTTTGAAACCGGCATAGTCTGCATTTTCCCCATGCAGTTTCATTTGATAGATTTTGCGGGCCTTGCCGCAATGCTGCAGGCTGCAACCGGTATTGAGCAGTTTGGCGATGAAAACTATGTGAAGCTGGTTGGCGAGCGCATCTGGAATCTTGAGCGGGCTTGCAATGTCCGGGAGGGTTTTACACGGGCTGATGACCGGCTCCCGGCGCGGTTTCTTGAAGAGACGCATCCGGAAGGGCCGCTTGCGGGCAGCACCGTTGAGCTCGAGGCTATGCTTGATGAATATTACAGCGTGCGCGGCTGGGACAAAAAAACCGGTTTCCCCACGCGGGCAAAGCTTGAACAGCTGGGCTTGAAAGATAGTGCCGACGAGCTTGCCCGCAGCGGCAGGCTGGGTTAATATTTTTATTGCACACAGGAGAATCTTCATGCTGACACAGAAAAAGGACATACCTGCACATGAACTAGAACAGGAGATCATAGCCTTTCTCATGGCCCGCGCAACCCACAGCGGCGGCGCGCACAGCAGCCCGGGCTGCAATCTCCGGCATGGCAAAGCCTGCGTCCTGGCAACCTGTCATGATAATGTGCCCCGCGCAACCCCTGTTGATTTTTTTTGCGACGGCTCGCTTGCAATCTGGATCAGTGCCGAGCCGGGCGGCAAGATCGCCAATATCATGCGCAACCCGCAGGCGGCCGCTGGCATCTATGATCCCGTTGATCACAGCATCGAGCAGAAGAGCCTGCAGCTCTGGGGCACGGCCGAGCTGATAAATCTGAAAAATAATCCCGGGCTGTTCATGGGAAAGCTGCGCCAGTTCGGCCTCGATGAAGCCATGGCAGGCATTATCGACGAACTGGCGGAAAGGGGGATAGTGCCCTCCGGCGCCCTTGCCGAAACAACAGAAAAAATTAAAAAAATGATAAACCTTGTAAAAATCACGCCGACAAAAGTCTCGCTCCTGCATATGAAACCCGACGGCCTGCCCATAAAAAAAATATGGAAAAACGGCACGGCAACCGAGCAAATCGGCCTGATATAATAGCGCGGAGGAATACGTATGGACAGCGACCTGTTTGTAAAAAATTATCTGCATCCCTCCATTGACGGCCTTGACCGGCAGTTCACCCTGCCCCTGCCCGATGATGAAGGCCTTGAAAAAACAGGCGAATTCATCGTTCAGAGCCATTGCCCGTCGACCTATTCCACCAATGTCATCACGCGCTATGAGCGCCCCGGTGACGGCATCCGGCTTGTGGAGGTCTACAAAAGCAGCCAGAACATGGACAGCGGCAAGTTCGTGCGGCTTGTGGGCACCATGGCACTGGTAAAGAAGGGCTATCCGTTTCTCTTTCTTGACGCCGCGGTTACCAACATAAACATGCAGAACGGCGAGGCTGCTGACCTGAGCACCCGCATTGCCATCCACATGCCGCAGGCAACGGACAATGGCAGGGTAGAGCTTATGAAAAGCCTGTCCCGGCAGGCCGACGAGGCCGCGCTGCCCTGGGGCATGATGAAAGTCGACGCCCTGCCCCCCTTCTGGGGGCCGCTGTGGCATGTGCGCATGGAAGGTGTTGCCCTTGAAGCGATAGAGCAGCTTCGTTTGTTTGCCTGGAATGCCTATCATGACTTTTGCGCAGCCGCGCCTCCGGCGGAAAGCTTTGATTATCTGCCCGTGCAGGTGCAGATGATACTGCAAAACTCAAAGGCCGAGCAGGGGCAGTTTCTGCGCATGGGCCTTCATGTACCCGTTGAGGTGCAGGCCGCTTTTTTCAGTATTCTGTGCACGGGTGTTTAGGGCATTTTTCATACGAGTGTTGCCGGTGGGTCATTTCAAATTTCGCTGCAAGCGGGATGAGCCCGAAGGGTGCGCTAGTGCGCATCAATCTGCAAACCATGCGCGTGCTGCATCTTAAGAGCTCCCCTTTCAGTCGAGATGACAGAACAGGGAAACCGACTATTGCTGTTTACGTAAAAAGCCGTCACCCCGGTGAAAACCGGGGTCCAGAGGAGGGGCAGGCCAGCGTGTCTGCCCGGGCACAAGGGCGCACACGCAGGTGCGCCCCTACATGAAAAAACCGGATGCCGGCTTCTCCGGTATGACAACAAAGTGGTACTTTTAGACTTTTTACGACATCAGCACTATAAATAAAAAAAATCAACACCTACTACAAGGAGACACCCCATGAACATTGCGGATGCAGGCCTCACCTTTGAAGAGCAGCAGGAGCAGGCCGAATATTTTCTCAAGAAGCTGAACATTCCGGTCAGGCGGCTCAACCGCAAGGAGCTTGAAAAAGAAGTTACCGAATTTTTAAAAAAGCCGCAGTGCCTGAGCCTTGCCACCGTGAACCCCGACGGCACGCCGCATCAGACCATACTTGATTATGTGAGCGAGGGCCTCGATATCTACATCGCCAGCGCCGGCGGCGAGAAGTTCGTGAATCTTGACCGGTCGTACAGGGTTTCGGTCACCATAGGCTTTACCAATGGCTATATCGAGTCGGAATACGGTCTCATCATCGACGGCACGGCCGAGGTCAATAAAGCGCCGCATCCGAAATTCCTTGTCGGCATGATGAAAATGAAGGGGTTTCTAGAGGAGTGGTCAAAGGCCGTGCAGCCAATGGAGAATATTATCAAGCGCGTGGTCACGGCCCGGACCATTAAAATCACCCCGGACCGCATAACCTATATGAACATGCCGGGTGGCGTGCCCTGGGTGCGGTGGAAAAAGCAGTAAGCCTCAACGGTGCGGAACTATTCAGATAGATAAAAAGCGGTAGCCTGATCCTTCAGGTTCATTGCTGGTAGTTCTTATATATATATCGCAGTATCAAATGCTATTGAATTCACTTGACAAAAGGGTAGATTGCTTTATAATATTTAGAAAATTTGGATTAATAAAAAAAAACGGAAAATTTTTTAGCAACATAGAGCAAGGTCATGAGACTGTCTTCTATTACCCGCTTTTTTTGGTTTTATTTTTATTTTAGCCCCTCTGCCGGTGGGGCCTGATACACGTGTATCAGGGTCATGGGCAGAGAAAAGCGGTGTCCATGGCCATTTAAAATAAGCGCACATTTCAAAGAGCCAGGGATATCCATCCATGGCTCTTTTTTTATGAGTGCGCAAAGGAGGTAGAAATGATCATCGTTTTAAAGAAAGAAATAACGCAGCAGCAGTTTCAGGAGGTGGTTGATATGGTCAAGGAGCTGGGTTTCCATGCCCATGTGATTCAGGGCACTGAGCGCACCGTGATCGGCGCCGTCGGGAGCAGCCGCGGCAAGGAAAAGCTGCAGGCCATGGAAAACATGCCCGGCGTGGAGAATGTCATGCCGATTCTCCAGCCCTACAAGCTTGCAAGCCTTGAAGTTAAGCCCGAGAAAACCGTTATACCGGTCCGAAACGGCACCAGTGTGGGCGGCCGGGATGTGGTGGTGATTGCCGGCCCCTGCGCGGTTGAAAGCGAGGAGCAG
>JAFGCP010000001.1 GCA_016932595.1 Deltaproteobacteria bacterium | reverse complement strand
CTCAGCGCCCGCATCGGCAACAAGCCCGGCAAGGGCATACGAATTGCTGGTGACGATTTTGCCGGGGGCAAGGTCGCCGTCAATGTCAACCAGTTCTTCGCCCGTGGAGAGGATTGCCACTTGAGGCCGCTGGTACACCGAGACCACAGCCCGCTTGATCGAAGCAAGCACACCGAGATGCGCAGGCCGCAGCAGCGCCCCGCGAGTAAACACCTGCGCGCCCGTGTTGATGTCCTCGCCCGCGCACCGGACATTGAGCCCGCGGCGACCGGCGCTGAGAATGCCCACGATGTCGCCCTCAAGGATGGTGTCTTCTTTTTTGACCACCGTGTCTGCTCCGGAAGGGATGGGCGCGCCCGTCATGATGCGCAGGGCCTGGCCCGGCTGGAGCGCAGCAGCGGCGACCGAGCCTGCGGCCAGGTCGCCCGCCACCGAAAGCCAGGCGGGATGATCCGGGCGGGCATCCTCGATATCGGCGTAGCGCACGGCATAACCGTCCATGCCAGAATTATCATGCGGCGGCACATTCAGGCCCGAGATAATATCTTCGGCAAGCACGCGACCGCAAGCGGCAAGAATATGTACGCGCTCAGTGCCCAGCGGGCGAATCTGCTCAAGTATGGCTGCAATGGCCTGTTCAACGGTGATCATGGGAGGCGCTAACCTGTGAAGGGATGAACGGTTGTGCCTGCTCTTTGACAGCGCAGAAAAAATGGGCTGTCAACCGCCGATTGCCGACATGGTTCTGCTGCATTTTTTAAAGGTCGCCTCGTGGATGTCATGGCGCTGCGGCTTTGATCGTATAACCTGGTCAATAACGCGGCTTAACTCGTCGTCGGAGCAGCTGCCGCGAAGCAGGGGCTTTACATCAGTTTCGTCATCGGAGAACAGGCAGGCCCGCAGCTTGCCGTCTGCCGTGAGACGAAGGCGGTTGCAGGTAGCGCAGAAATGATTGCTCAGGGCCGTGATAAACCCGAGCTTGCCCTGCGCGCCCTCAAGCTGAAACATTTTTGCGGGTCCGGCCTTCTGGTCGGCATCAAGCGGAATGAGGGTTCCAATGGCGCGTATGCGCTCCTGCAACTCCTCGCTTGATATAAATTGGGCCTCCTCCCAAAGGGTCTGGCCTGCAACGGGCATGAACTCGATGAAGCGGATATGCACCGGCCGGTCCAGGGTCAGCCGTGCAAACTCGACGGCCTCGTCGTCATTGACATTGCGCATGGCAACCACATTTATCTTGATGGGAGCAAAGCCCGCCTGACGGGCTTTGCTAATGCCCACAAGCACGGAATTGATATCGCCGCCCCGGGTGATCTTTTTGTATTTCTCGGGATTGAGCGTATCGAGGCTGATATTGATGCGCCTCATCCCGGCCCTGTAGAGTGGCTCAGCGCATGCTTCCAGAAGCACCCCGTTGGTGGTGATGGAAAGGTCGGCTATGCCGGGAATCCGGTTCAATTCGCCGATAAAGTCGATAATGCCTCTGCGCACCAGGGGCTCGCCGCCGGTGACCCTGATTTTGCTGATGCCTTTTTGCGCCGCGCTTCGCGCCACGCGCAAAATTTCTTCATAGCGCAGTATGTCGTCGTGGCCGATGGGCGAAAGGCCCTCCTTGGGCATGCAGTAAATACAGCGCAGATTGCACCGGTCGGTCACCGAAATACGCAGGTAACTTATATGGCGGTTATAGGTGTCAAGCAGCTTCGGCATTAGTATATCCACAAAAAATAAGCCCGGTACTTCCAGCGGAGTACCGGGCCTGCATGCCTGTAAAAAGCTGTCATACCCGTCTCCTGCCCAAATCCGGGAGGCGCGGCCGTCGCCGGCTGTGCCCTATCGGCTAGACCTCCTGTTCACTCGTGCAGGCTGTCTAACTCCAGAGACTTTCTCATTATTCAGTAATACTGTATACCACGGGGTTTGTCAAGGAATGCATCCCGCACAACGATGCGCGAAGACTGTTGCCTGCGGCGGCAAAACTTTGTATGCTGAAGCCTGCAGCTGAGCGCACCACAACAGGAGGACAGCCATGATGCCTTCAAACCCCGTCAGCCTTGCCGCTGAATTGAAAGAGATGATGGTCAGGCACGCCCTGGGGGAAGCGCCCAATGAATGCTGCGGCATACTGCTCGGCCGGAACGGACGGATTGAGCGCGTTATTGCCATAAAAAATGATCTGCCGGCACCCGATGCCTACTTTATGAACCCCGAGCAGCAGATAGCGGTGTTTACAGAAATGCAAAAGCGGGGAGAGGAGCTTCTGGGCATTTATCACTCGCACCCCAAAGGCCCTCCCGTGCCGTCAAATGCCGATCTGCAACTGGCGTTTCACCCCGAGGTTGCGTATTTCATTATCTCGCTTGCCGATGCGGATAATCCCGAACTGCGGGCCTTTGTGCTGCGCAGGAACGGGTTCGAAGAAGTTCTGTTTTTCATCACATAATACGGGGGCATACTCATCCGAAAGAGGCCGATCTGTGGCGGGACCGCTTCTGCGCCTCCCGCCACCCAAGCGGCTGCACTATCTAACAGCCCGTTATCGT
>JAFGCP010000298.1 GCA_016932595.1 Deltaproteobacteria bacterium | reverse complement strand
CTATATTGGGCTGCTTCATTTTGTCTTTGGCCTTATCGCTTTTAGAAGTTTAAACATTTATGTTTAATATCAGGATAGGCTCTAAGAACAGCCCCACAGAGAAAAAGGGCCGGTTCAAATCCCCCTTAATCCCCCTTTGCAAAAGGGGGAAGCAGAGAATTCGTTTCTTTTGCAAAGGGCAGTTAGAGGGGATTTTTAGTCTGCACACAACCGACCCCTCTATTGTGTGGCTTCGTACTAAGTCGAACTTTTGTAGCTGAGCAATTTCCCTGCTTGCAACGAGTACCGTTGCATGCTACGCTCAAACAATGATTAAATCTTTTGCCCAGGCATGGCTCGAAGAGTTCTGGCATAACGGCAGGCACAAAAGAGTGCCGCCGGAGCTGGTCGCCCAGCTGTTGCGGAAGATGGATGTGCTTCACCGTGCACGGGCGCTTAAGGACATCAGCTCGCCGCCTTCAAACCGCCTGCACAGCTCGGCGGCGACCGCAAAGGCCAGTGGTCTGTTTCGCTCAACGGGCCATGGAAATTATGCTTTCAGTGTAAAGACGGCGACATTGTAAACATTGAATTAACGCAGTACCATTAACGAGGTGCACCATGTTCCCTAAACGCAGGAGGCCAACTCCTCCGGGGGAAATATTGAAATATGAGTTTCTGGAGCCTCTGGGCATGACCCAGCTGCAGCTTGCCACGGCTATCGGCATAACCAGAGTACGAGTAAACGAGATTGTTCTTGGAAAGAGATCAATTACTACCGATACCGCCTTTCGCCTTGCGCAGTATTTTACTACAACGCCGGATTTCTGGCTGGGGCTTCAAATGGCTGTGGATATGTGGGATACGCTTCAGCGCAATGCGGGCGAATATAAAAAGATTTCGCCGGTTAAAAAACAAGCCGCTCCTGCAGCCTGCTGAAATGCTTTTGTAAAAGGATGCGGCACGGTTAACATGGTATCGCTGCATTTCCTTCTGGCTGAAATGGACTCTTGTTTTGCACTTTGCCATGAGTGGCCATAATTGCAGCGCCCGGATGCCCGCATCATGTTGTCCAGGGAAGGGGAGGGGTTTTTAAGATAAGGTAAAACATTTTTCAAACGCAGTGGTCACCTTCGGGGTGCATGACTCCTAGAAATGTAGTTACAGGTTCCGGGTTGATATCCCCGGTGGACACTTCAAAATCCCCCACCTGCGGCCGGGTCAAAATCCCGCAGCCGAGGCAGCAGAACTTGGGGTTAATGACTTCGTTTTCAACGTCATCGCAAGTCTTTTAGAGGCTTCTTTCAGCCGGTAGCTGTTTACATGTAATATGCTTGCCTGGGTTGATACTATACTTACTACACGGAGGTTTTTAGATGCGCAAAAAGGTAATTGTCGTTGGTGGCGGAACCGGCGGCCTGACGGCTGCAATGCTGCTTGCCCATAAAGGGTTGCAGGTGACCGTATTCGAAAAACAGAATGAACTCGGCGGCAGAAGCGGGGCGCTTCGAATGGGCGACTATACGTTTGACCTGGGTTGCACCATGCTTATGCTGAAGTTCGTCCTGGATGATATATTTGAGCTTGTTGGCGAGAAAACCGATGACCACCTGGTCTGCAAGCGCTTAAGCCCCCTGTACCAGTTGTGCTTTGACGATTTGTCGTTGAACCTGTTCTCGGATGCCGAGCAGACGAAAGCGGAATTTGAAAAGCATTTTCCGGGCAGCGGCCACGGCTATGAGCTGTTCATGCACAAAGAAAAAAAGCGTTTCCAAAAACTGTTTGTCGGCCTGCAGCAGGATTACTCTTCACTGAGCAGTCTGTTCAGCGGAACGGTTATGGCGGCTCTTCCGTATCTTTCGATCGGACAATCCCTCTACAGGGTCATCAGCAGATACTTTGCTGAAGAACCCCTGAAAATCGCCATGACCTTCCAGTCACAGTACCTTGGCATGTCTCCGTGGGACTGCCCGGGCGCATTCGCCATTATACCGTTTCTTGAGCACTATTACGGCATCTACCATGTGCAGGGTGGCATCAACCGCATCCCCGCCGCAATGAGCCGCATTATAGAAAAAAAGGGGGGCGAAATTCATATCGGCTCAGCCGTGCGGCAGATTCTCATCAAGGATAAAAAAGCGGCCGGTGTCGTGCTTGATGACGGCTCTGTGCATCATGCCGATGCGGTTATTATAAATGCTGATATCGCCTACAGCCTGTCGCAGCTCATGACCAATGAACACCGTACCCGGTATACTCCGCACAAGCTAAAAAACCTCCGCTACTCGTGCTCAACCTTTATGATGTATCTGGGCCTGGATAAGATATGGCAGACACCGGCACATCACATGTTTCTGTTTGCACGGGACGTCAAAAAAAATATGGCCGATATTTTTACGCATTATCAGCTCCCTGACGACATGTCCGTCTATATTTCAAATCCCTGCATCAGCGACCCTTCAATGGCGCCCCCGGGCAAGTCAGCCCTGTATATTCTCGTTCCGGTGCCGAACACCCGGGCGGCCATTGACTGGGCGCAGCATAAAGAGCTGTTCCGGGACAGGGTCTTCGATTTGCTTGAGCAGCGCCCCGAGTTCATGGGCCTGCGCCGTCACATACAGAGGGAGACAATTATTACGCCGCACAACTGGGAGCGGGATTTTAACATTTTTTACGGCGCTCCCTTCAGTCTCGCCCACAGCCTCGACCAAATGCTGTGCTTCAGGCCCCGGAACCGGTTTGAGGAAATCGGCAACTGTTTTCTGGTCGGCGGCGGCACCAGCCCGGGAAGCGGGCTGCCCACCATATACGAATCGGCGCGAATTTCAACAAATGGCATTCTTCGGCAATACGGGCTGGCGCCCTATCCGTCAAACCCGCCGCCCCATTGAAAGGTAGCGCCGCATATCATCGACGCAACGCGGAAAGTCCACGACTTTTTAACCGTTGGCGCTGCCGCCCCGTTGCAGGAAGCATCGGTTACGGCGCTGAAATTTTCCGACTCCTATTACCGCGATCTGACCGCAGCCTATACCGCGAAACGCTCTTTATTGTTAGATGCCCTTGACCAGGCAGGCCTTTCCTCTAGTGCCCCGGCCGGGGCATATTATGTCATGGTCGACGTGTCGGAGTTCGGCGTTGAAAATGACGCTGCATTCTGCCAGTGGCTGGCAAGTGAAGTCGGTGTTGCAGCGGTGCCCGGCTCAAGCTTGTTCAGGGAACCGGTACATAAGTACATCAGATTTCATTTTGCCAAAAAAGAAGACACCCTTGCAGAAGCCGGAAGGCGGCTTCTGCAAGCTGCGCAGCTGTGTGCGGCCCCGGAGGTAAACAGCAGTCTTCAAAGAGCTTAAAAGGGCTCAGCCAACTCTTGTTGACCGGTATTCGGAAGGAGAGCAGGCCGCCGGAATCAGTGCTTCTCATCACTGGCACTGCTTAAAAATAAACAGCCGCTTTTTAAAAAGCGGCTGTTTATTTTTAAGGCAGGTATGAGCCGTCTTTACAAGCGCAGGCTCAGCGGGTCCATTCCTGCGAGGTCCTGAAATTCAGCGGAGCCAGGGCTCCTTCCGTTAATCTGATCCGGTCGATGGTGGTGCGGGTCATGATCATACTTTTTTTGACAACCTCGCGCCACTGTTCGATAGTCATTTTTCTGGCTTTTGCGGCATATTCATAGGGGTAGACCTTCAGCCCCTCGTCGAACTCAGGTGTTGCGCCATCAAAAATTTCAGCCTTGCCCAGCACCTGAAAGCAGGCCACATTGGCGAAATTATCATCGAATTCGCGGTGCCAGTTCATGCTTATATGGGGGTTGTTTTTTATATGGGCCAGCTTTTCAGTGCCCTTCTCATGAAAAGCATACAGCACCTTTTTTGCCGGATCCAGGGCGAAATCGGCCGTATAGGTGTAGGGTCGGTTGTTGAGGCAGGTTGCCATAACAAAGGTCGCCTTCATGTTTTTTGTTTTGAAAATATTCATGATGCGGTCCCAGACCTGGTCTTTGGTCATGACGCCTTCGCCCGCCTGCCATTTCAGATAATCGCCTTTGAGCCATACCTGTGTGGCGCTTGTGTTTGCGTCAAGCTTGACCTCATGGCAGTCATTGCAGCTCATGCCGGGCTCGATTTCCGGGTGCTTGTCGGCTATGCCGGCAGTTGCCTCGATCTGCTTTGCCTTTTGGGGCTGGTCTTTTTTCTGCGCATCGGCTGCGGCCCCGGAAGCGCCGGGGGAGATGAGCAGGGCAGCCAGAAAAATAATGAGTGCTGAAGCAGTTGCGTGTTTCACGGTGTTTCTCCTTTCACATGAACAGTTCTTGTGGTTTAAAAGCATTCGTCTGAATTCTTCGTGCCGTAAACGCCCGCCCAGGGGCTGTTCACAAGCCGCCCTTCAGGATCAATCCCGGAAGGCCCCCGCCCGGCCGGGGGCTTCGGAACAAGCATGGGGCACACATGTAAAGAGCCGGACACAAGCTGAAATATACGGCCGCACACTAAAGAGGAATGCTTTGGTTGTGCATTGGCGCCAAATTATTTTAATGACAGGGATGCTGTATGCTTTCCTCTGCCGGTGCTCAGGACAGGGCAAGAGCCTTACCTGCTGCCCGGGCAGGTTCAAGTTTTTCAGTGTCCAGCGCGGCCGTGCCCCTGGCATAGGCAGCATCCCAGAAGCCGCAGCCGGTCACGATCTCTATGGTCTGGATGCCGAAATGCCGGAGTATAAAAGCAATAGTATGCACAACCGGCGCGTAGATATCCGGCGAGGGCCAGCCCCAGGTGGCAACAATCACACCCCTCCTTTTTTTCCATTGTTTTTGCCCCCAGGGGTCCGACAGGGCAAACAGCCGGTCAAGCACCAGGGCCAGATGCGAGCATTCGCGGCCGGAATACACCGGAAAGCCCAGCACAAAGGCATCGCACTGCTGAAACCGTTCGTACAGCCTCTCCATGTCGTCACTGATGCTGCAGCAGGTTGTAAGCTTGCCGCTTTTGCAGGCCATGCATCCCGAGCAGGGCTGAAGGTTCATGTGCGAAAAGCAGAGCTTTTCCGTGCGGCTGCCGTGCTCCCGGGCCCCGGCAAGCACCGCGTCCATAATTGTATCGGTATTGCCACCCGGCCTGGGGCCGGCCAGAAAGGCGAACACGTCCCGGGCTTTGTCCGGAAACTCCAGAACAGGGCTGTCGGCCCAGCGGGAAATCTGAATCAGGGGCTTTGCCGTATCCAGCTCTTTCTGCGCCTGTACGACAGCCGAAAGCCTTGCCGGGTCCTTGACCGCAAGGGCAAATGTTTCAAAACTCGGGTACAGAAACTCGAAAGCCTGCACAACGGCCTGCCTGCTGATTTCAGGCGGGGATGCCCCGCCGGCAAACAGCCCGGCAGCCAGAAGGATACGCTGCCGGTGAAAATGTCTGCTCACCT
>JAFGCP010000038.1 GCA_016932595.1 Deltaproteobacteria bacterium | reverse complement strand
TCAACCATCCTGCACCTGCGTCGCTGCTGGGGAAGGAGGGCCTGACCTCATCATGCGGGTCAGACCCTGAAGGATGCCGCCCGGCGTATACGAGAAGCTATCGGTAAATTTTTTACCGCACAGCGATACGTTTTTCAGTCCTGGGGGCCGATCCCGGCGTATCCTCCATGCTGCAAGGCTTCAGCAAGGCTTCCGGCAGGCCGTATATGGCGGCAAACTTTTGCCCGAACACATAGCTGCTCACGGTTTCAGGGCCGGTGAGGTGATATATCTCGCCGGTTTTGCCGCGAAGGGCTGCAAGCTCAAGGCCCAGGGCCGTGTCCGTCACATGGGTAGGTGAGCGGAACTGATCGTGAAACAGAGGCACGTTTTGTTTATTTTGAAGCCGCTCCAGAACCCAGTCTGAAAAGGATAAACTTCCTGCAGTATTAAAGCCGTATTGCAGGGTTATCATTACAACCATTTAAAATAGCTTTTGTTTCAGACATAGCTTTTCTGCTTCGACTTTGGTTCGGGCATAGACGTTCAGCGGTTGAGGCTGTACGGTTTCGGGGTAGTTGCCCTGCGTGCCGTCAAAAACAAGATCGGTTGATACACATATCATGCGGCAATTGATGTTTATTGCCGCCTCGAGCATATGTTCTGTTCCACCGCAGTTTATGTCCCATGCTTGTTGCGCATCCTGTTCGCAGCGGTCCGGAGCAGACAGCGCCGCTGCATGGATGATATGCTGGGCCGTATCGATTCAACCGCCTGCAGGACCTGCGTATGGTTGGTAATATCTACAAAAAATGCGGTGCAGCAGGCCAGGCGATTCGGGCGGCTGTGATACGTTCCCGTGACAGAGTATCGGGCCGAGAGATGCCGGCACAGCCAGGAGCCCACGAAACCGCTTGCTCCTGTTACGAAAAAAACCGGTGTGCCCTGAGATTTCATAAGCTATAAGCTGAACGACATCAGGTCACAGGCCAGTTCCGCAGGACCATCAAACTCTTTTCTCAGCGGGGCCAGAAGATCATGGCGGTCTGCTTCAGGATATATATGGGTCAGAAGCAGGCTTTTGCAGCCTGCTTTTCTCGCTATGCGTCCGGCCAGCGATGGGGTCAGGTGCCCTTTTTCCTTGAACCCTTCAGGGCACGAACATTCAAGAATTACCTTAGAGGCGTTTTTAGAAATATCTATAATTCCCTTACAATAGTCCGTATCTCCTGAGTACACTACAGAAGCACCCGTATTCTCCTGAATGCGAATCGCAATACTGGCATCACTGTGCCGCACCTCTGCGCTTTGGATGGTAAAGCCGTCAAATCTGTGCGTTTCAGCGCTGGTTTCAACAAAGCGAACTGCAAACAGGTCCGGCATGATCCAGGATCCGTGCACCTGCACAAGACTTTCATACCAGCGCTGCAGGCCTTTCGGGCCCATAACGGTGAGGCTGCGCCTTCGCTGTAGTTCTTTGCCGTATTTGGCGGCAAACAGAAACGGGCAGAAATCAGCCGTATGGTCGAGGTGGAAATGAGAGTAGATGATCATGTCCACCTCGCTTATCTCAACGCCTGCGGCCAGCAGTTGCCGAAGTGAGCCCGGGCCTGTATCGCACAGGATCGTTGTGCCTGCAGCCCGAATGAGCAAACAGGGCGAGCATCGTTTCAGAGAGGGAACGCAGGTTCCTGATCCGATTATAATAATGTGCATGCCCTATGTACCGTTTCTGGTAAATATGCCAGTTATTCAACTTGACTGACTTTTAATAATATAAAGAAAAATAGACGCCTTACACATCGCATGCAGGCTGCACCGTGGCTTTAAAACTCAGTCACGTTGAGTAGTTAGATAATGCAGCAGCCGCGTTCTGTCAACAGAAAGGCGACCGCAGGAACGGACAAGAAAGTATAATTATTTCATCCGGCAAATTTTCCCTTGACAAGAACGGATACTTATTTATTCTAGGTCACGCATTAGCGGAAAACAAAAAGATAAAACGCACATAGGGTATGGCGCTATGTACCAGGAGGATCTCAAGTATACCAAAACCCATGAGTGGGTGAAGATGTACAAGAATCATATCGCCCGCGTCGGCGTCACCGATCATGCGCAGAACCGTTTCGGCAAGGTGCTGTTTGTCGAGCTTCCCGAGATTGATGGCGAGCATGAACAGTTTGATTCCTTTGTGGTGATCGAGGCTGAGGGCATGCTCTCGGAAGTATTTGCCCCCGTGAGCGGCAAAGTCATCGAAGTCAACGAAGAGCTCGATGAGGACCCCACCCTCGTCAATCATGATCCCTACGGCGACGGCTGGCTCGTGGAGCTTGAGATAAGCCACCTTGACGAGCTTGACAATCTCATGGACTATGACGAGTACCAGCATTATCTTGCCAGTGGCGGGGACGACGACTGATCCTTACGGGAATCGTTATCTTTTCAAGGGCTGCTGAGCTATCAGCAGCCTTTTTTCATAGGTTGATGCCGCGGCCATACCGAAGCTTAAATTGCCTTGACAAGAATTGTTGCAGGAGTATGTTGTAAAGCTCTTTTTACTGGCAGCAAGACTAATACGTTTCACGCGAGAAGGATGCCATGGACTCATTGCGCTATCACGAACTGCCCGTTCCAGGAAAAATTGAAATCATGCCGACCAAGGACTGCAAAACCCAGCAGGACCTTTCTTTTGCCTATACACCCGGGGTTGCCGAGCCGTGCAGGGAAATCGAAAAAAATCCGCAACTTGCCGGCAGGTACACCAACAGGAGCAACCTGGTGGGCGTCATTACCAACGGCACGGCAGTGCTTGGCCTGGGTGATATCGGACCCCTGGCTGGCAAGCCGGTCATGGAGGGCAAGGCCGTTTTGTTCAAGCGCTTTGCCGATGTTGATGTATTCGACATCGAAATAAGTACGAAGGACCCGGACAAGCTCATTGAGACGGTCGCCCTACTGGAGCCGACATTCGGTGGCATAAACCTTGAAGATATCAAGGCGCCGGAATGCTTTGCCGTAGAGCGCAGGCTGAAACGTATGCTCTCGATTCCTGTATTTCATGACGATCAGCACGGCACGGCTATCATTACTGGCGCTGCGCTGCTCAACGCCCTGGACATAAGCGGTAAAAAGATTGACAGCCTGCAGGTAGTGGTCAACGGAGCGGGAGCAGCGGGCATATCCTGCGCTGATTTTTATATCCAGCTGGGTGTCAAAAAAGAAAATATTCTCCTGTGCGATACAAAGGGTGTTGTGTACAAAGGCCGCTCAAGCGGCATGAACGAATATAAAGCAGCCTTTGCTGCGGATACCGACAGACGGACGCTTGCCGATGCGCTGCGGGGCGCAGACCTTTTTCTCGGCCTGTCCGTGGGCGGAGCGCTTACGCCGGATATGCTCAAGAGCATGAACACGGATCCGATTGTGTTCGCCTGTGCCAATCCCGACCCGGAAATGCTGCCGGCGGAAGCGTCCGCTGCGAGGTCCGATGTCATTATGGCAACGGGCCGCTCCGATTTTCCCAATCAGGTAAACAACGTGCTCGGTTTCCCCTTTATTTTTCGAGGCGCTCTGGATGTGGGCGCAACCGATATCAACGATGCCATGATACTGGCAGCTTCACGCGCACTTGCCGCCCTGGCCCGAAAAGAAGTTCCGCAGGACGTGCTGCGGGCCTACGGGCTGCACAGCCTGTCCTTTGGCAGGCAGTATCTCATCCCTAAGCCCTTTGACAACCGGGTTTTTTTCGAGGTTTCCCAGGCGGTAGCGGAAGCTGCCGTGGCAAGCGGGGTTGCGCGCGCCGCTTATCCGGGCGCTGGCGCCTATCAGAAAATGCTTCAGCAGCGCTATGACAGAACAATAGCTCGGTTTGTCGGGTGAAGAAGTTGCGATTTCATTCGATGGATGCAGCTGCCGGAGGCGGGCGGGTTATGCGGGCTGCTGTCTCGATGCAGGGTTCTGAAGGCGGTTTTATTACTGCTTCCGGCGTGCCGCAACAGCAGGATTACTAAGGAGTTCATAAGTAGCCGGACAGTGCTGATTTTCGATCTGTCTTTCGTGGCAGCGCTCAATGAACTCGAAAACCTGAGATTGCTTCGTCGTTTCATTCCTCGCAATGACCCGATGGGGTTGTCATCGCGAGGCCCACAGGGCCGTGGCGATCTCTGTTTTGTCCGCTTCTGTATGAGCTTTTTAATAATTAATCAAGGGTAACCCCCCAGCTCTGCTGGGGGACTCACAAAGTTTGACAGTTCCGGGAGTCTGCAGCGGCAATGTGGTGAAAATGATTGCTGTCAATCCCGAGAGAAGAAACGGTAGGGTGGGTGCAACCCACCATAGACGGGCATGAATACATTTGGTGGGTTACGCTTTGCTACACTCACCCTACATCTGCAAAACGCAACAGATATTGTTTTTGTTTTTCACCGTTTGCGAAAAGGCCCCTTTGAGGGGCCAGCAAACGGCAAGCCTACGGCTTTGCCGGAGGTAGCTGACT
>JAFGCP010000037.1 GCA_016932595.1 Deltaproteobacteria bacterium | reverse complement strand
GATGAGCGCCAGAGGGGAGGGGAAGGAAACCCACGTAAACAGCCGGTTGCGAAACAGTGTAGACTGCTCCATGGCAAGATCGGGAAAGGCAATCTGTATGGCGCAGTCATACTGCATGACGATGGGCAGCGGCAGGATAATGCCGAATATGCCCCAGCTGACCGCTGCCAGAAATGATGACCCCGTGCTCGTTTCATGAAATTCAGAGACTTTGAAGCGCACATCAATGGGCAGGGCATCAGGCATGTCGGAGAACAGGCCGGGATATTTCCCGGCAAGCACCTCCCGAAGCTGCTGCTGGAAGTCATCGGCCTTTGCGGCATCCGTTACTTTTTCCGCCCAGTAATCATTGTCGGTGAACCCGCTCATATAGAAGATGAGGGGCGGTATGGTATCGACATGGTTGATGCGGAATTTTGCCCGCAGGCCGTCAAAGCAATGCGGATAGGGCCGCAGGGACGTTGAATAGTTTTTCGAGGCGCAGCCCGCGCCTGCAAGGCATGCGAGGATGCAGATAATCACCGGTAGAAGCGAGAGTCTTGGCATTGCCTGCCTCCCCTAGAATATTTTCGTGAATGACAAATTCGTGATGACGCCTTCGGTCCGGTCTCTGGCGCCGAATTCGATTTGATTGCGGAACTGGAACCTTAGATCCAGAAACGGTACATAAATGCCGATCTCCGGGCCGATGCCAAATACCCTGTCATGGATATTCTTATTATAGTAAATATCTTTGCCGCGATCATCGGTTACCTGCCATTGCGCGTAGCCGCACAAGCCGATCTCCCAGAGCCTGCCGAGCGATTTGCTGAGGCAGGCATCAAAGGAAATATTCTGCCCCGGCCTGATGTTTTCATAATGTTTTTTGCTGTGCAGCTCATAGCGCATCAGGGTTGATATGGCCCAGGTTTTATCATCGTCGAGATAGAGGGTGGGGCCTAAGGTGATCAGCAGTGTCCAGAACCCCTTGCCCGGCAGGGCTATCTTGCGGGTGCTGTGTTTTCCTGTAGGGATATAGGCGGCAAGGCTGAACATGGCGTCCCAGCGGTCCTCATGCCAGTCGAGGCAGAAAGGCTCTACAGCAATATCGCCAAGTGCCCAGCTTTTGTCATTCAGCTTTGCCTCCCGTATCGAAACATCTGCATAGGTGATGGGGATGAGGATCGTGGTAATATAATCAGCGCCCAGAATCTTCAGATTGGTGACCCATATGGGGCGGTGCACCATAACAAAATTCTGGATATCGGGCCGTACCCGCTGCGAATTGCGATAGGACCGGTACTGGTCGGAGTAGTAGAAGACATTATACACCTTGTAATAAAAGCCGGGCGGCGGTGCTGTGGCGAGCTTGATGCCTTCAATTCCGCCTGTATAATGGCCGGTTTCTCCCGCGCTGCCGGCTGGCGGGAAAAGGAACGGCAGAATAGACAAAAGGAGGATACCAAAGATACTGCGCAGTTTCATAGGGGGCTATCCTTCAGGGTCAGATGAACAAGCAGCTCTTTGCCGGAGTCTTAATCGGGCGTGATAGCCAGGCAGGTATGTGATATCGCCGGATACTGGATACGTATACCATAGTGGATAGCATAAAGCGGCAGGTTGAATTGATCCATTGATAAGGGGTTGCTTTAAATAATGACTCTGGTCATTTTATTACAAAGCCGGTTGTATGTCAAGGTAAATGCCTGAAACAGGGCCGATCCGGTGGTTAATGTTTTGAAAGGTAAACGAAATGTGCAGAGTGCAAACGGCATCGGCTGCCGTTCGCCCAAGGGCAACCAGGGGTGTAGCGCAGGGGAGGATGCAGCATTATGCGGGCAGGCGTGCTTAATTTTTTCTTGGAACTATTTACCTGGAAATAATAATGGCGGAAACGCCCTCTTTTTTTGCCAGCGCAGCGACCATTTTCCGGGCATCCTTGAGATTTTTGTATTTTCCAAGGCGAACGCGGTAGGTGATGCCTTTATCCGGCACCGTAATCTTTACGATATGCGGCTTATAGCCCTTAACGGAAAGAGAGCGCGAAAAAGAAGAGGCAGCCTTTTTATTTTTGAAAGAGCCCAACTGCAGCGTATGGGTGACTGATTTTGAAGCTTTCGGGGTCGGTTGCACTGCGGCAGGCCTTGCAGGCTGCGCAGCAGCAGGCGCCGGAGGCGGGGTTTTATTTTCTGGCGGGGGTTGATCGAGCGACGGTTTCCGGGCCGGCTTTTCGGCTGCCGGCGCCGGTGCTTCTTGTACACCGTCTGCCGCAAGCGCTGAGATCTGCTGGGCAGATTCTATTTTCTTTACCTGACCGGACACCTCAGGCATTACACCGGGTTTATTATTATTGTTTTTTTGATCGGTGACGTTTAGCGGAGCTTTTCGATCGGCATGGCGCACCGCAGGCAGCACGTGCTGAGCCTCGACACCATATTTCTTTTTGAGCTCATCCAGCCTTTCGCGGTCGCGCTCGAAAAATTCCCTTGTCACATAGATTGACTTGCCATCGGCGCCATCAATTTCCTCAACCGTAATGCTTAGTGCCGCATCTGCCGGGGCATCTACTTTTGCCCAGCCCGAGAACATGTTTGGTTCGAGATACCAGGTCGCTTCCTCTCCAGGCTTCAGGCCCCCGGAGATTATATGATTGAATCTGTCCCTGTACCAGGGGTCTCTTCGACCGGGACTGGCAAGCGTTGCCTCGAAGTATGCACGTGATACAGCCT
>JAFGCP010000297.1 GCA_016932595.1 Deltaproteobacteria bacterium | reverse complement strand
TCATGCCCGAGGCCCGTCCCGGCACATTCATAAAACTGGCTGTCTCGGACACCGGCGCGGGCATGGACCCCCAGACCCTGGAGCGCATATTCGAGCCCTTTTTCACCACCAAGGCGCCGGGCACCGGCACCGGCCTCGGCCTTGCCGTCGTGTATGGTATTGTCACACAGCATAAAGGCTGGATTCATGTAACAAGCGCCCCCGGCCGCGGCTCAACGTTCACCCTGTTCCTTCCCGCCGACGACAGGCAGCCTGAGCTCCATGAGCCGGCGCACCCCTCTCTGGAAACCCTTCAGGGCAAAGGGGAAACCGTTCTGCTTGTTGAGGATCATAAGGATGTGATGGAGTTCTGCTCATCCGTTCTGAGGGAAAACGGCTACACAGTCATAACAGCGGAAAATTTCGAGCAGGGGCTTCAGGCTTTTGAGAGGGAAAGCAGCACAATCCGATTGGCATTAAACGATGTGGTCCTGCCCGACCGCAGCGGTATAGAGCTGGCCCATGAGCTGTGCCGGCGCAAACCCGGCCTGCCCGTCATCCTTGCTAGCGGCTACACTGATCAGGAGGCCCTGCGGCGCACCACACATGAGAACCGGTACGATTTCCTGCAAAAGCCCTATACGGTTCTGGCCCTGTTGCAAACTCTGAAAAGAGCCCTTGCTTAAAACAATGTAAGTTTGAGGTGGCCTTTTCTGCTTTTTCTGCCAACCACAACCCGCTTCCCCTGAGCCTGTCGAAGGGTTGAACGGAGGATGTTGGTCCATTCATGGTTCGACAAGCTCACCACGAACGGAAAGGGGCGCTGTTAATTTTATACGAAAAAATAAGCCCCTTTAATCCCGCTTTGTTCAAAATGGACTTTTTCGCACCCCCTCATTTTTTGTGAAGCTGTGTACTCAGGCAATAAAAATCCTGCCCCCTGCTGCTGCCGGTTGACTTACAAGCCCAAGTATGAGATTTTAGGATACAGGAGCCAACAGCCCAAGCGGGGTCGACACCTTGGAACGCGAAAACGCACTTTTTATCACACAAAAAGAAAACCTGAGCTATCTGAACCCGGATTTCAAGCGGGTGCATTTCGGGGTGGAGTTCTGTGAGCGGCTGCTGCCCTTAAAAACAGAGCTTCAGGAGGCCCATGCCGAGGTTTCCGGCCGCGGCCTTGCCTTCACGTTTGTGACGCCGTATGTAACCGAAGAGGGCCTTCAAAAAGTGCGGGAGCTGCTGAAACTGCTGCCTGAAGGCGCTGAGGTGGTCTTTAATGACTGGGGCGTATTCAGGCTCCTGCGCGAGCAGTTCCCCCAGCTCGTGCCCGTCCTGGGCCGGCTGCTCACCAAAATCAAGCGCGGCCCGCGCGTCATGAACTTCATCGACCGGCTGCCCAAAGACGCACTTGAGCACCTGCGCTCAACAAACCTCGGCGTGCCCCGCTACACGGACTTTCTCCTGGCCAAAAACATACACCGCGCCGAGCTCGACAACCCGCTGCAGGGCC
The DNA here is from genome assembly GCA_016932595.1 of Deltaproteobacteria bacterium. GTDB lineage: Bacteria > Desulfobacterota > WTBG01 > CAIYCZ01 > CAIRTM01 > CAIWCT01. The sequence continues at coordinate 2,544 of JAFGCP010000297.1, read as the reverse complement.
TGAACCTCGACGGCGTGCCGAAAGAGCTGAAGCTGTCGCTGCATATCCCCTTCGCCTATGTGAGCACAACCCGGTTCTGCCTGACGGCAAACTGCGATGTGCCTGAAAAAAAAGGCTTTATCGGCGTCTTCCCCTGCGGCAAAGAGTGCAAGCGCTATACATTTTTTCTGGACAATGCCGCCATGACCACCATGCTCATCCGGAAGGGCAATACCATATTTTTCAGAAACGCCGCGGTAACAGATGAAATCAGGGCCTCGCATATCGACCGGGTGGTCATCGCGCCTGAAATCCCGAATTAGGCAGGCACAGTATGACAAAGCAGATCGTCCTTGCCACACGCAACAGGCACAAGCTGCAGGAAATTCGGGATATGCTGCAGGGCATACCTGTTGAGATACTCTCCTGCGAAGCCTTTGCCGGCTGCCCCGATGTGGTGGAGGACGAAGACACCTTTGCCGGCAATGCCCTGAAAAAAGCGCGCGCCATTGCCCGGCACACGGGCCATATCGCCATTGCCGACGATTCAGGGCTTGAGGTTGACGCCCTGGGTGGCCTGCCCGGCATTTACTCGGCACGGTATGCAGGCGAACCCGCAGACGACCGGCGCAACAATAACAAGCTGCTGGCTGAGCTTGACGGCATGCCGGATGAAAAGCGCGGAGCTCAGTTCACCTGCGTTATCGCTATCGTAGACGGCCGGGGCAGAGAAAAAGTGGTTGAAGGCGTCTGCCGGGGTGTTATAATACGGGAGCTTAAAGGGATGCAGGGTTTCGGCTATGACCCGCTTTTTTTGGATACGGCATCAGGGCTTACCTTTGCGGAAATGGATGCCGGGCATAAAAACAGCATCAGCCACCGCAGCCGGGCCATTCAGGAGCTGAAAAAAATCCTGCCGGAATTCATAGCCTGCTGCACCTAACCTATGGTCTCCCGGGCATGAGGGGGAAGCCATGACTCACTGTTCACTGTCCGAAAGGAGGGCGCCGTGAAAATCAAACGAAGAATGGCAAAACAGCTTGTCACCATCTGCTCAGACGCAACTGTTCTTGACGCCGTGCATCTGCTGCACAAGCATGGCATACGGCATCTGCCCGTGGTCGATGACGGAAAATTCATCGGTTTCATTGCCGGCTCAGATATTAAACAGATCCTGCTTTTGCCCAACGGCAACGAGATGCAGCTGGCTGAATTCATGAACAAAAAGCCCCTGACCGTCGGGCCTGAAGAAAGCATGGAGGATGCTGCCCGTATCATGTACAGCAACAGAATCGGCGGCCTGCCCGTTGTGGAGGACGGCAGGCTGGTGGGCATCATCACCGTCGGAGACATTCTGGCGGAGTTCATCGAAATCATGGGCGGCCTGCAGGCAAGCTCGCGCATCGACGTCATCATGCCTGACAATCATGATGACTATGAAAAAGTGACCCGCCTTATTAAGCATAAGGGCGGCGACATACTCAGCGTGGGCATGAGCGACGCAAACGGCAGGCACAACAAATATTATTTTTTCCGCCTGAAAAAGTGCAATATCACCCCCATTACCGACGCGCTGCGGGAAAAGGGCTATGATGTGGTGGCGGCCACGGTTTAGCAGAAAAGGATGCAACTTCAATGGCAACAAAAAAAGGGCCGTCGCTGTCAAAAACCAGGGTGCCCATACTCGAAATATTTGCAAACCCGCATCCCGGCCGCAGCTATGAGATAGAAATACAGGCGCCCGAGTTCACCTCGGTCTGCCCTCAAACCGGGCAGCCCGATTTCGGCAGCATGCTCATACGCTATATTCCCGCTGCTTCCTGCATCGAGCTCAAAAGCCTGAAGCTCTACCTGCAGCAGTACCGCAACCAGGGCATCTACTACGAAGACATAACCAACCGGATATTAAACGACCTGGTCAAAGCCTGCTCGCCGCAGTGGCTGCTGCTGACAAGCTCCTGGACCCCGCGGGGCGGCATCAGCTCGAAAATAACCGTCGAATATCTTGATAAAAAAAGAAAGCGGCTGGGCTAGACCTGTTTGGGGGACAAGCAGTTCTCCACCATTGAGAAACCAACTTTAAAAACCCTCAACAGCTGAGCCTTTTCCCAAACCTTCATTCTATCCCCCCTGCTCACTGCCCGGTCGCATTATCGCCATCCACTGGTGCTGCTGCTGTCATGCGGTCAGCCGCATCGACCCAGCCGCCGCCCATGGCCTGATACACCGTAACCGCAGCGCTCAAGGATTGACTGGAAAGCCGGGCCCACTGCAGCTCTGCGGGAAAAAGCTGCTGCTGTGCCTGCAGCACCGTGGAATACGGGGCATAGCCCCCGTTGTACTGCAGCGCGGCCAGCTCTTCATATTTTCTTGAAGCGGCAAGCAGGCGGCTCTGGGCGGCAAGCTGATCGCCGAGTTTCTCCCGGGCGGACAGGGCGTTTTCAACATCGGCAAATGCGCTTTGCACCGCTGCTTCATAGGCATGCAGCGCCGCCTTCTGGCTGGCCGTCGCCTGCTCCACCTGACCGTAAATCGCGCCGAAGGTGAACAAGGGTCCCTGCACCG
>JAFGCP010000296.1 GCA_016932595.1 Deltaproteobacteria bacterium | reverse complement strand
TTCATAAATGGTGCGGTCAGGATGGTGGCCAGGCGCTCGCGCGGCGAGCGCAGCGTGCGCGCAGCCATGACCCCTGGCACGGCGCAGCCCCCGGCAATGCCGCCGGAAACGATATAGGCCATGACTGAACTGCCATGAAGCCCAAATATTCTAAAAACGCGATCCAGCATGAAAGCAACCCGGGCCAGATAGCCCGTATCTTCAAGTATGGCGATACCGAAAAACATGAACATGATCAGCGGCACAAACCCCAGAACGCCGCCCGCGCCGTCAATAACCCCTGAGATGACCAGTGATTTTACCGGGCCGTCGGGAAGGGCCTTATCGACAAGGCTGCCGAGCCGGCCAAACAGTGCTTCGCACCATCCGACCGGCACCTCGCTGTAGGTAAAGGTAAACTGATACAGGCCCAGCAAAATAAGCAGCATGATCACGGGCCCGAGCAGCCGGTTAGTAAGCACTTTATCGATTTTGTCCGAGACATACATGCGGTCGATGTCGTACTCGCGCTGCAGGATGTCCTGCTTCATAATCGCATGTATGTAGCCGTAGCGGTGGTCGGCTATCAGGGCCTCAGGATAGGTGTCCAGTGTGCGGCTGATATGGCCGGTGACGCGCCCGACTATTTTTTCAAGCTCAGCCGCTGTGACCGGATCGGCTCGCAAGCCTTTTTCTAAAATCAGCCGGTCCGCCTCGAGATACTTTAAGGCGGTCCAGCGGGTGGGGTAGCTGTCGGTCAAAAAATCAGCTTTTGCGATGAGGGGCTCCATGAGCGCAAGGGCGCTGTCCAGATCCTCGCCGTAGGAAATTTCAAAGGGCTGCCGCCTGCCGCCCTGCAGCGCCACGCTCATGGCAGCCTCCAGCAGTTCTGTTGTGCCCTTGCCGCTGCGGGCCACGATCGGAACGACCGGCACGCCCAGAACCCCGGAGAGTTTTTCGGCATGAATGCGCATGCCCCGGCTTTTGGCTACGTCCATCATGTTCAGCGCGATGACCAGCGGTATGCCCAGTTCCAAAAACTGAAGGGCCAGATACAGGTTTCGCTCCAGGTTCGAGGCATCGACCACATCAATGGTGACTGCGGGCCTCTCCTGCATAAGAAAATCACGGGCCACGACCTCTTCCAGGGAATAGGCGGTGAGGGAGTAGGTGCCGGGCAGATCGGTTACGCGCAGGTCCCGGCTCCCGTGCTGGCACAGCCCCTCTTTTTTTTCAACGGTTACGCCGGGGTAATTGCCCACATGCTGCCGTGCTCCGGTCAGGCTGTTGAACAGGGTTGTTTTGCCGGCATTGGGATTTCCCGCAAGCGCAATGGTCAGGCTGTCTTTCATGGGCGCTCACTCTTCTTCGGTTTCAACAATGATAAAGTCAGCTTCGTTATTTCTGAGCGTCAGAGTGAAACCCTGCAGCCGCAGGGCCACGGGATCCTTGAGGGGCGCCCTGCCCGTGACCGCCAGCACAGCGCCCGGCACCAGGCCCATATCACGAATACGGCGGCCAAGCTCTGCTTTCGCACGAACAGCCACGATTACCCCTTTCTGATTGACCTGCATCTTCCGCAGACAGTGCCGCTTTTTCATGGGTGTTTATCTCCCGGTCTTTTACCCTACCAATTATTTTAGACAAGGCTAAAAATATAAATAAAAAAAATCATGCCACCAGTATTTTTTCCGCCATACCGCGGCCGATGGTTATACGGCTTTCCCTGAAGCCTATGAGCAGCGGGCCGGTGCCTTCATTGGCGATTATGTTGATTTTTGCACCCTTTGTCAGCCCCAGAGCCAGAAGGCGTCCCTGCATGTTGCATCCCGCATCGATACGCTCAAGGCGAACCTGCCTTCCGGATTCGATACTGGCAAGGCTCCTGCCAACTGCGTGCGACTGCCTTTGAGCCGGATTTTTTCGCGTCAACATATTCGTATTTCTCTGTTGGTTCAGCTGTTTGTGATACGCGTACCCTGCAGGGCAAACTCTCATTTCAATGGTTGTACCTGACCCCGCCAAACCCTATGGTGTCTAAAATTATTTTAACCAACAAATACATTTTTAGTTTAAACTAAAATTTATCGATGTGCAAGTTTTTTTATTTCAAGCAGAGAAAATTTCAAATGGGCTTTACCTGGAGTGTTCAAACATAAAGCAGAAAAAAGCAGTCTGTCGTGAAGTTATGAACCGGTTTTTCTTGTAACTTTTTTAAGGCAGTCGTTGATGCAGTCAATGCAGTTTTCTCCCATCGCGCCGCGCTGGCAAAAGGAGTTGAATTCCTTGACCCACTGGGTGCCGACACGCGGGCACTGCTGTACGAAATCAACGAAGCTGATCAGGCGCTTGAGGACCAGAGGGGAAATAGAGTGCTCAAGCTTGCAGGCGCCTGTTTCGGCTTCCTCTTCGCCAACACCAAGCACATCCAGCAAAAAATGATACAGAGCCTGATGCCTCTTTAGCACATCCCGGGCCAGACGCTCACCTTCTGCCGTCAGGGTAATAATATCATAGGGCGCGTAATGGACGAGGCTTTTTTCCGAAAGCAGCCGCAGGGCAGCTGTGACCGAAGAGGCCTTCACCTGCAGCTGGTCAGCTATATCTTTGGCGCGGGCAGCATGCTTTTTCCGGACGATCAAATAAATCGTTTCCAGATAATCTTCAAGACTGGCGCTTAACTGATCGTTGTCTTCCATGAGGGCTTTTTTAGACAAAATTTATACCTGTAATATAAAGTTAGTATCACCTAAAAAAAGCCCCTGCACAAGCCTTTTTTTGCCACCTGCTGAAAAACCCGGTTGACAAGCAGCATCAGCAAGCCTATACTGATAATAGTTGTTTTTTAATAACCATTATCAAAAAAACCATGAACTCCCGAAATATATCACCGGAAGCACAAAACCGCATAGAAGAGATGCTTGCAAAGCTGAAAAGCAGCGATTTCCGCATTACACCGCAGCGCTACGCAGTACTCCGGATTCTTGCTGCCAGTGAAGAGCATCCCAGCGTCGCTGAGATTTATGAGTCTGTGCGGGCTGAATTTCCGACAACAAGCCTTGCAACGGTGTATAAAACCGTATCGCTGCTCAAGGACATTGGGGAAGTGCTGGAACTTGGCTTTCATGACGGCAATAACCGCTATGACGGCAATCGGCCGTTTCCTCATCCGCATGTCATCTGCATGCAGTGCAGAAAAATCATGGATCCTGAACTTGCTGGCCTTGATGACTTAAGCGCGGAAATGAACCGGAAAACCGGTTATAAAATCCTATCGCACCGCCTTGATTTTTACGGCCTGTGCCCTGACTGCCAAAAGTTGGCATAAAATTTTTTGCCCTATTAAGGAAAACTATTATTAAATAATAGTCATTTTCTTAAAATATT
>JAFGCP010000295.1 GCA_016932595.1 Deltaproteobacteria bacterium | reverse complement strand
TGGTTTCAGGGCCGCATGGAATACGGGCCCCGCGCCCTCGGGAACAGGAGCATACTCGGCAGCCCCTGCCTGCTGGACATGCAGAAAAAACTGAACCTGAAAATAAAGTACCGCGAAGGCTTCCGTCCCTTTGCTCCGGCAGTCATGGAGGAAGATATCTCAACCTATTTTGATCTGGACAGGCCTTCTCCCTATATGCTTCTTGTCGCGCCCGTGCGGGAGGAGCGTAGGAACCCGCTGCCGGCCAATTACGACGAGCTCAAAATGTATGACCGCCTGTACCATGCGCGCTCTGATATGCCCGCTATAACCCATATTGACTATTCAGCCCGCATTCAGAGCATCAACAGATCGACCAATGAGCGTTTCTGGAAGCTGCTTGAAGCTTTCAAGAAAAAGACGGGCTATGGCGTGCTGGTGAATACGAGCTTCAATGTTCGCGGAGAGCCGATTGTATGCACCCCTGCTGACGCCTACCGCTGCTTTATGCGAACAGAGATGGACTATCTGGTGCTGGGGGATTATCTGTTCAAAAAAGACGAGCAGCCAGCCTGGAACGAAGAGAAAAACTGGCGGGAAGAATTTCAGCTTGATTAGGACATACCTCAAAATTAAAAACACATTGTGTCGGATTCGCTCTGCTTAATCCGACCTGCGAAAATTGTCCCTGAACCCTGGCGCCTGATCCCTACTCATGGGCTGAAAGAATATCGATTCCGCCCGGCCTGCTTGCTTTCGTACAAAAGACCGTCGGCTCTTTTGATCAGGCTCTCGATCGTGTCATCATCCCGCAGGATGGTAGCGCCGATAGAAACAGTAACAATCAGCCTTTTTTCCTCATGCATGATATAGGAGTTTTGCACAAGCATGCGCAGCCTGTCTGCAAGATGCTCCATATCATCGCCCGTGGCAATGTGCAGTATGCCTATAAACTCCTCCCCTCCCCAGCGGCCGTAGATATCAAACGGCCTTGAGTTGGCGGTGAAGGTTTTGGCGACGCAGGCAAGAACCCTGTCGCCGACATCATGGCCATAGGTATCATTGAATTTTTTAAAGTGATCAATATCAATAAAAAGGATGCCAAGCGGAAAGTTGAGGCGTTTTTTTTCTTGAAACTTGTTGTGCAGCTCTTTTTCAAGATAATACCTGTTGGGCAGCTCAGTCAGTTTGTCGATCAGAGCCATTTTCTCGAGCTCCCGTATCCGCAGCCGGGTGGCCGCCTGGTTGCTTATATCGGTGAACAGTTCAATGCCGCCGATGACGCTGCCGGCGGTATCGGTCAGTATGCTGGTGCGAACGGATATGGGTATCCTGTGGCCGTCCTTATGGTGCAGATATATTTCCGAGCTGCGCGCTGTGCCATCGGCAATGGTGGCGGCAAGCGGGCATACGCCTGTACAGAGATGGTTCCCATCTGCGTCAACATGCGTCAGGATATTGTCCGCGCAGGACCGGCCGAGCACCTCTTCTGATGTATAGCCGGTTATTCTCTCCGCAGCCTTGTTCCAGTAAGTGATGCATCTGTTTCGATCGACGAAATAGAGTCCGTCATGAAGGCTGTCGACAATCCGTGCAAAGGTATCCTGATTAAAATCCATATAGTCCCGCTCCTCTGGTTTACCTGTAGTGCAGCGCCCCTCAAACAAGGGGGCAATAGTAAGTTTGATACGAAAAATAAGCCTATTTAATCCCCCTTTGAAAAAGGGGGATACAGGGGGATTTTTTTCATTCTGACAAATCCCCCTAACCCCCTTTGCTAAAGGGGGAATTTTTTTCATCCCTCTTTTGTGGGACTGTACTGAGTTTGCAATGCTATTTTAAAGTGTGGTGCATTGCCATCATTGTTGGCGGCTGAGGCCGCTCCTACAGAAAAGAACTATCAAAAACGGTTATTTTTCTGATTTGACAAAGGTCTTATTCTGCCTTGCTGCCTGTGAAATAATCCGGGCATAGTCAACCTTTGCGCCGGAGACCGCAAGGCTCAGTATGCCGCCTGCAGCGGGAAGGGCGAAGGACTCGAAATAACGGGTAAGTTTTTCCAGCGGCATGCCGTTGCCGGTCTGCGGAGTAAGTACGCAGGACATGCAGTGCCCCTCGTCGCAGGGCTGCTCATGATGCAGCCCCTGATGCCACATATCAATGCCATAGCCGGACATGAGATAGGTCAAATATTTTCTCTCAATCGGCGATGTATGGGCAGGGCAGCCGCGCTGAATCAGACCGTGTACCGAAGGAATGAAAAACCGGGCATCGATTTTTTTGCACAGGGGAACGCGGAGTACGCAGCTGTACAGCCTGCACCCGAGGCAGGGGCAGGCAACACCGAAGCGCTGCTTCAGCTCCCCGACATGCGCCTCCCGCAGCGCTTTCCAGAGCGCGGGAGAGCCCAGCACCACGGGCTCGGCGACATAAATGTTCAGTTCTTTCTCGAAGGTTTTTTTCAGCGCCGCCGCCATAGTTCCGAGCTGCGCCCAGTCGCCGTATTCCGTGCCGGTATAGGACAGCGTGGGCAGCAGGCCATCGGGCCTGTGGTGCTTCAGCAGCTCGCGCAGCGCCGGCATATCTGCGGGGCCGGCAATTTCCGCAACGGCAAGCCGGGGTATCTGCAGGAGCCGGTCAGCTGCCTGCTCGTCCAGAACTTCGGCTGGAAACGCGCTGAAGATATCCGGCTTATGGGCAAGTATTTTCAGGTAGGGCTTTTTGCGCAGCATATCAGAGCCTTTCCGCCGGGAATGCCTGCACAAGGTTTATGTGGTCAAGCCCCAGCAGGGCCATGATGAGGCGGTCGACACCCACGGCCATGCCGCCGCATGGCGGAAGGCCCAGCCTGATTGAATCCAGAAATCCAATATCTGCGGGGTAGGGCTGCCTGCCCATGGCCCTGCGGGCCGCAGCAGCATGCTCAAATCTTCGGACATGCTCATCATAATCCAGAAGCTCGCTGTAGGCATTGCCGATTTCAAGGCCGTTCATAAAGAGTTCGAACCGCTCGCAGACAAGTGGGTCGCCCTGCTTGATGCGGCTAAGAGCTGCAAGGGGGGCCGGGAAATCCATCAGAAAAAATGCGCCAAGCCCGGCAAGGGCAGGCTCGATTTTGTCAGCCCAGTCGCGGAAATAGCGGTCTTCATTCCAGCCCGTGACGGGATCCCAGCCGGCATGCTTTCCGTACAGCTCTGCGACGGTCATGCGGCCAAACGGAAAGCTGAAGCCTGTGCACCGTGGCCCGAGCGCTTCGGCAAGCCGGCGCACAAGCTGCTCGGTTTCTTCCATAATGCCCAAATAATCCGTGCCGGTGCGGTACCATTCGAGCATGGTGAACTCAGCGCTGTGATGCCTTCCCCCCTCCTCAGCGCGAAAAGCGCGGCCTATCTGGTAGATGCGGTCAAGGTTTAAGCGCAGCAGCCTTTTCATGTGAAATTCAGGCGATGTCGATAGAAAAAGAGATGCCCCCGCGGGGAAGGCATCTACGAAGATGTCTATGCAGGGGCATGGTACTCTGAGCGGTGTTTCGACTTCGGCATAACCGCTGGTGTCGAAAAACCGGCGTATTTCCTGTATGATGCTGTGTCTGAGACGGAGCGTTGCGGCGAAATCGCCGGGAAACATGGTGCGCGGGGAGGGCTGCCCGCTCATTTTTTTACCCGCTCCACATACGAGCCGTCGCGCGTGTCGATGACGATCCACTCTTCATTGTTGACAAAAAGGGGCACATTGACCGTATGGCCCGTTGAAAGAGTGGCCGGCTTGGTGGCGCCGCTGACCGTGTCGCCCTTGGTGGCGGGCTCAGTTTCAACGATCTGCAGATTCACGAAGTTCTGCACCTCGACGCTGATCGGTCGGCCGTCAAAGAACAGCACTTCGACATTCATGTTCTCGACAAGAAAATTTTTTGCATCACCCACATGATCTTCAGTGAGTTCGACCTGCTCATAGGTGGTATTGTCCATGAAGGTGTAGTTTTTACCCTGCTGATAAAGGAAAACCATTTCGTTTTCATCTATGCGGGCCTCTTCGAGCTTTTCGCCCGATTTATAGGTGCGCTCCATGGTATTGCCGGAAATCATGTTTTTCAGCTTTGTGCGGGTGAAGGCCTGCCCCTTGCCGGGCTTGACGAACTGGAAATCCACAACGATCCAGGGGTCGTTGTCAATCAGCAGCTTCAGGTTTTTCCTGATAGCGGTTGTATCTATCATGGGTGTTCTCCTTGATGGTTGAGGTTTACATAGCCGTTCTGTGAATAGGAAACTATAGCAGAATCCGGCTGGAGTATCAATACTTCTTACAGCTCCCTCCGCTTGAAGGCCCAGGCCGTGACAAACCAGAACACGCAGGCATAGATTGCTATATTGCAGGCTATAAACAAGGGGTTCACAGCGTCGAGGGGTTTCCCTCCGCTTAAAATGGAGGCGCCGATAAACTGCAGATCACCGAATTTCGGCAGCAGCATATGCAGCCGCTGAACAGTTTCAGACGGTGTCCAGAGGATTTTAAGGTTTTCAAAAAAATAGGGCAGCGAGGACCAGCAGCTCAGCATATACAGCACAATGCCTGCCAGGGGCGCCAGCAGCCTCGGAATGAACAGGGACAGGCAGCAGATCATCAGTCCATAGAGTGCAATGCTCACGGTCATAAATAAAAAGCTGAGCGGAATCTGCATGGTAATGGCGCCTGCGGTCCTGTAGAAAAACCAGCAGAAAAGCCAGCCTAAAATGGTGAGGTTGAGAGCTGAAATAATAAGAACCGGCAGGAGTTTGCCTGCGATAAATGAGTCCCTGCTTAAGGGCCTGGCAAGCGTGACGGAAGCAAAACCTTCATCCATGTCGCGCGTGAGAACCTGGGAGGCCAGCAATCCGCACAGCATGATGCTCCAGAATACAATGCCGTGAAAGGATATCCCCAGGGTAATGCCCTGGCGCGCTTCTTTGCCGATCAGGAAACTTTCGCCCTTGATTGTGCCTATATCGCAGCCTTTTGCCATGAAAACAAACAGAAGCGAGATCAGAAATATGAAATAGACCACGCGCTGCCTGAGGCATTCTTTAAGGCCGATCTTTATTAAAGCCCATATCTTCATGTTTTACCAGTCTGTAAAAAAGTTCTTCCAAAGACTCCGACTTCCATGCAAGCGACTGAACCCAACCCCCGGCTTCCACAATGATGCGATGGACAGTGACAGAATCTTTTTCATTTGATAGATATATTCGAAAGTATTTTCCATCATTTTCAAGGTTTTTCTGAGACAGTACATTGATGGCTTTTTCCATGCTTTCGTTAAACCCCTCAGCCACCACCTCAAGATGCTTGCCCCTGTCTGAGAGGTCGTCCCGGGAGCCGCTTTTAATTATTTTGCCTTTATTGAGTATCGCCACGCGGTCGCAGGTCCGCTCAACCTCCGAGAGCAGATGAGAATTAAGAAATATGGTCGTGCCCCGTGACTTCATCTCAAGCAGCAGGCGGCGCAGTTCGGTGAATCCTATGGGGTCGAGGCCGGAGGTTGGTTCATCGAGAATCAGAAGCTCGGGATTGCCGAGTATTGCCTGGGCAATGCCCGCTCTCTGCAGCATGCCTTTTGACAGGGTGCCGATTTTTTGGGTGCGCACGGATTCAAGATTTACGTCGCGCAGGCAGGTATTTATATCATCATTTATTTTTTTTGAAGCTATTCCAATTAGTTCGGAATGAAAGCGCAGAAACTCCTCTATGCTTAAATAAGGGTAGATTCGAATATTCTCCGGCAGAAAGCCAACAGTTTTCCGGGCCTGAGGTCTTTCTATCTGCTCACCGAATATGCGCGCGCTGCCTGATGTGGCATGCACAAGATTGAGGATGATTTTAACGAAGGTGCTTTTGCCGGCGCCATTGGGACCGAGAAAGCCGAATATTTCCCCGCGGTTCACAGCAAGGTTTATATCGTCAAGCGCGGCAAAGCCGCCATATTTTTTAACAAGTGATTGAGCTTCGATTGCAAACTGCATAGGTAATATGTCTGGAATAATGGGGTTTTATGAAATAAGGCCTGCGGTATCACATGAGCTGTATAAGCTGGGCCATGCCGGTTAGTGCCTGCATGCAGAAAACTGCAATGCTCAGGATATTTATCCAGCGGTGATATTTCAGAAGCACTGCGCGCTTTTCGCGATTG
>JAFGCP010000294.1 GCA_016932595.1 Deltaproteobacteria bacterium | reverse complement strand
GTCTATATGGAAATACTCTCACGCTATCCTCAGCTTCGGCAGCAGGCCGAGCGGCTGGCAGCGCCTGCCACACCTGCAACGCTTGCATCAGCAACAGAATTCATCCTTGAAGGCCTTGCAACCCTTGGCCGGATCTCAAGAACCATGCACGAAGGCCATGCACGCTACGCCACAAAGCAATGAAGACTTACACGTACCAGCCCGGCTCAGGCCCCATTCCCGGTGCAGACTCTGACGGCACCGACCCCCTGGATGCCCTTGCAAAGGTCATTTTCCGCCACGACTCACTCGATACCGCCGTAAAGGAGCTGCAGCGCCGCGGCGTCAAAGGAGACGACGGCTCAAAAATTTTTGTCGGGCTCAAGGATTTGCTCGAACAGGTAAAGCAAAAAAAGAAGGCGGCCCTTCATGACCTTAACCTTGACGCCATGGATATGGGGCTTCTTGAAAAAATCTCGGAATTTGCCGAGGCCCTGCCCTATGGCTCCGATGCCAGGGGCGCCTTCCGCAAAAGCTCGTCGCACCTGCCTGAAACCATGCTTCCTCTTGCCCAGTATCTCGACGACCGCTTCAACCGCGACGGGCAGAAGCTCTCGCTGCGCGAGGCCCAGTTATTGAGCGGCACGGTCAAGGACCTTGACCGACTTGAAAAGACCCTGCACAGCGCGCGCTGGGGGAGCAGCTTTGAGGCTGTGGATGACAGCCTGATTGAAAAGGCCCTGGGCTCTGATGCCCTTGCCAAATGGCAGGCAATAAAAAATTTGCCGTCCATGCTTGTCGAGCGCGGCCTTGCGTCCCAAAGCAGAACGCAGCTCATGTTTACCCCTGCGGGCCTGCAGAAAACAGCCTGGGGCATGCTGCGAGAAATCGTCAAGCCCGGTCGCAATGAAAAGCTTTGCCGCAGGGCGTCCGCGGGCCTCAATACCGAGCCCTATCTCATCGCGGGCACGCGGCCTTACCGGTTCGGCGACCTGCTTCAGATCGACACGAGCGGCTCGCTCATGAACACGCTCAAGCGCACGGGCGGCAGCCCGCCGCTGCGCATGGCCGAAGAGGATCTTGCTGTATATGAAAAAGAGCCTGTGCTGCGCACCGCAACCGTGGTGCTTCTTGACCTGAGCAAATCCATGAAGTACGAAAACCGCTACGTGGCGGCAAAAAAAGTGGCCCTTGCCCTCATCGGCCTCATCCGCAGCCGCTATGTTAAGGACCGAATTGCCGTGGTGGGCTTTTCCACCTCGGCGCGCCTCATCCCCGAGCATGAGATACCGTTTCTGCCCTGGGATGAGGACAATCCCTACACCAACTTCGAAGAGGCTTTTGCCATTGGCCAGCATGTGCTTGCACGCATGAAAGGCTACCGCCGCCAGATGTTTCTCATCACCGACGGCGAGCCAACAGCCCATCGCGAGGCAGGGCAGCTGTTCTTCCAGTTCCCGCCCCATCCCGAAACCCTGCGCCGCACCATGGCGGCCGTCGATGCGCTCACAAGGCAGAAAATCGGTTTGAGCATTTTTCTTTTCTCGCAGGAGCAGGAGCGCGTCGGCTTCATGCATGAAATGGCCCGCCGGTCCTCGGGCCGAATATTTCACCTGCATCCGGCGGACCTGGGCCGCTGCATGCTCATGGACTATCTGGATAAAAAACAGCGGTGGTACTGAAACAGCCTTCAAAACATATATTAACGGTCTCAAAATAGTGTGCACACTTAAATCCTTGTCTTTTCTGTCGTCTTCCCGGCGAAAGCCGGGAACCAGTGCAGTAAAGTCTGGATTCCGGCTTTCGCCAGACGGAATGTGAAAACAATTATGAGACGATTAATAAAAACAACTGCATATGCCAACCGGGTGAAGAAAATGGATGATGCTCAAAGGCAGCCCTATGCCCCCAGACAAGCCTGTCGCGCATGCGGTAACAGCCGCGGCGAGCTCCTGTTCATCGTTTCCGGCTGTCCCGTGGTGCGCTGCTCACAGTGCCGGCTTGTTTTTCTAGATATTGTCCATGATGCTCCCTCCATCGAAGAAATGTACCGCCAGTACGGATGCACGGATGAAACAGTTTACTTCGAGGGCATTAATGCCGGGGTAGAGAGAAACATCGACCGCTTCCTTGCTCGCTGCAGGCAGTACCTGGCTGCGCCAGGGCCGAAGCAGCGGCTGCTTGATATCGGCTGCGGCAACGGCGCGCTTCTCAAGCGTGCTCTCCAGGCCGGCTTTGAGTGCCAGGGCATCGAGATCAGCACGCCGCTGGCTGACCAGGCCCGGCAGCAGACCGGCTGCCCCGTACATACCTGCTTTCTGGCGGACGCGAATTTACCGAAGGGCAGTTTTGATGCTGTCACCATGTACGATGTTATCGAGCACCTCCAAAGCCCGCGCACCGATCTTGCCAGGGCCTGCGCCCTGCTGCGTCCAGGCGGGGTGCTTTTCCTCTTCACCCCGAATGAAAATGCGCTTCCCAGAAAAATCGCAAAGGCATGCTACCGGCTGACGGCCCATGCGGTCAGCCGCCCGCTTAAAGTGCTCTACTATGCGCAGCATCTTTCATATTTTACGCGGGCAAGTCTTTCGCGGCTGCTGCTTGATAGCGGTTTTGACATCATGGGCATACACATGCAGTCATATGACCGCTCGCGCCTGAGGCTTTCCCTGCTGCAGCAGGCAGCCCTTTATATGCTCCAGCCCGTGCTCCTGTTCTGCCCGCCCGTGCGGGGCAAAATCGCCCTGTGGGCCAGAAAAAGATAGCTCCGCGGTCCTCGGGCCGGATCTTTCACCTGCATCCGGCGGACACTGGGCGCTGCAACCTCTTAAATTATCCGGATAAAAAAACAGCAGTGGTACTGAAGAATTTTTTCAGAATTCCGACTGCTGAGCGCTTATCTATTATATCCCACATAAGGGAGCAATATCCTAAAGTCAACGGCCTCCCGCATAGCGGTTGGCTTGATTTCACCCTGAAAAAGCGCTATCAAAAACACGCAGAGTTTGCATCGTACTGCAACAAAAGCTCCTTCTGAAATATAGTGCGCCAAAATTTTTACGGAACCATTTTTGACCATAATTATTTTTTGATTTTTAACCCGCGATACACTACATATATTTCTAAACACCCTATCGTCCTTCCGACAGCATTTTCTCGCGCCTGCTTCTGCTCTACCGAAGCAGGCGCGAGAATCCTATGAACACCAGAAGAAAGGCTTCTTATGAATGAGGAGAAAAAAACACCGCATACCCCCATTGAAATTCTGAAAGAGGCCCTGCGCAAAGAGCAGAGTTCCTATACCTTTTATAATGACATGCTGCAGCAGTCGACAGTTGGGTTCGTATCCGATATTCTGGAGGAACTGCGCGATGCGGAATTCCATCATATGAAGATGATAGAAAAAAAGATCGCTCATCTGGAGCTGGGCTGAGCAGGCGCGGCGCATTCATATTTCGACAGGGAGTAATTTTATATAATAATTATAAAACATAACCTTGCGCTGCGCTTCATAGCTGATATATAATAACAGCATTTTTTTCATTACTGCCTGAGCCTGAACGGCGGCTTGTTCAGAGGAAAACGGCATGCTGAACCATGAGCTGACACGAAACCATGACCGAACAAAAAAGCAACCGGCGCGATCTCGCCATAATCGCCTTTACCGCCTTTTTAAACTTCACCGGCCTGACGCTTGCCATACCGATTTTTACGCCTCTGTGCCTTGATCAGACAGGCGGCATTATTGCCCTCGGAACGAGCATTCCGGTGCGGACAACCATCCTGGGGTTTCTTTTGGGAATATTCCCCTTGTGCCAGTTTTTCACCTCCCCCCTGCTGGGCGCGCTTTCCGACCGCCTTGGACGAAAAAAAATTCTGCTCTTTGCCATCGCCGGCACCTGCGCGGGCTATATCCTCATGGCGGTGAGCATACTGATCGGGAGCCTTCCTCTGGCATTCTTAAGCCGCATCATTACGGGAGGATTTTCCGGCAGCCTGGCGGTAACGCAATCGGCCATTGCGGATTTGAGTAATGAAAACTCACGGGCAAAAAACTTCGGCCTGCTGGGGGCTGCTTTCGGCACAAGCCTGTTTATCGGACCTGCGCTTGGCGGTTTTCTATCGGACCCGACCATCAATGCCCGGTTCAATTTTGCAACACCGTTCTGGCTTGCTGCGTTTTTAACCGCAGTCAATTTTCTGCAGGTGGCATGGCAGTTTTGCGAAACCCTGCCTCCGGAAAAACGCCGGCGTGCTGGTTTTCATCTGCTTGTCGGGCCGATAAATATTATCAGGGCTTTTCAAAGCACTGCCTACCGCAGGATGTTTCTGGTTGTTTTCGCCCTTTCTTTCGGGTTCAACTTTTTTACGCAGTTCTTCCAGGTCTTCCTCATCGACCAGTTTGCCGCGACGCCAAAGCAGCTGGGCATGATGCTTTCCTATCTCGGCATCTGGTCCATACTGACGCAGGCCGTATTCGTGCGGCCCATATCAAAAAGATTTGCCCCCGTAAAAATTCTGCCCGTATCTTTGCTGCTGCTGGCTGCTTCATTTCCAGCGCTGCTCATGGCGCGGGACTTCTGGATGCTTTTTCCCGTGATAATTTTCATACCCCTTTTTAACGGCCTGTCGAGCCCGAATTTGACCGCTGTAGTATGCGGGCTTGGCGGCGATAAAAGCCATGGGGAGATTCTGGGCATCAACCAGTCGGTAATGGCCATGGCCCAGTTCCTGCCGCCCCTTATTGGCGGCTATATTGTGGGGCAGCATTTTACCCTGCCACTCTGGATTACCTCGGCATCAGTTCTTCTGGCATGGATATTATTCTTAAGAACACAATAGCAGCCAGGCATTCCCCCGCCTGCAGTGCGTCACTCATCACGAAATTGCTTTTTCTTCTTTTCTGATATACTATACACGCATAGTACGAGGCGCCTGCGATAGCGGGCCAACAGTGCACTTTTAAAGGGGCTGCATGATGGACAAAGCTTTTCTCGAACAGATGCAAAAAAAGGTAGCGCAGGAGCTTCGCGCCAAGGAAACCGAAACCGTGACCTTCTGGAAGGAAGAAATAGAAAAAGTGGTGCGAAAAAACACGGAAAGCCTTTCCGCCCTGCAGGTGGAGATAAAAAATATTCTGGCGCGCATGGACAACCGGCTCAAGGCGGTCAAGAGGGGAAATGATTAAGCGGAGAAAGGCTCCATGAAGACCGACATACCTCTTCCCCATAAAGGTACGGCCCTTATTGCCGACCCCATATATAATTATATACCATTCACCGTGCGCGACCATGACCGGCAGGCCGAAACAACAGAGGAAGATATTATCGACTCGCCCTGGATGCAGCGGCTCCGGCGCATTCAGCAGCTTCAGAGCGCCCGCTGGGTCTATCCGTCCGCGGAGCACACCCGCTTCCAGCACAGCCTCGGCACCATGCACATGGCCGGGCAGTTTGCCCGTCAGCTGTACCCGAGCCTCAGAACCGTCTGCCCCGACACGCCGTCATTTACCTGCTTTGAAGAAACCTTCCGCATTGCGGGCCTGCTGCACGATATCGGCCACGGGCCCTACGGGCATTTTTTCGACGACCATTTCCTTTCGCAGTACAAGCTGACCCATGAGGTTCTCGGCAAGGAAATCATCGAAAAGAAGCTCGGGGGCAGTATCGGCAAAATCCGCCGCAGTCCGTCCGGGCCTTTTGAAAAAGGAGAGCGGATACACCCTTCAGACATCGGGTTTCTCATAAAAAAACCGCCCGAGCGGGGCGATGAGCGCAAGCCCCGGTGGCTGCAGTTTCTGCAGCAGCTTTTCTCAGGGCTCTACACAGTCGATAATCTCGACTATGTTCAGCGCGACGCCTATATGACCGGGTTTTCCATCGATATCGTCGATATCAATCGCCTGCTGTTTTACTCGTTTTTTTCAGAAAACGGGCTGACCCTGCACCAGGCCGGGGTTTCGGCCTTCACGCGCTTTCTCAATGCGCGGCTCAATCTCTATGCCAATATCTACTATCACCGCACGGGACGGGCCATAGACTTTCACATGCAGGAAATTTTCCGCGACACGATGCGCTTCATCTTTCCCAAAAACCCGAAAACAGCCCTCGATGAGTATCTGTATCTCAATGACTGGTCGCTCACGCAGGAGGTTGAATCCTGGCGGCATGCCCGTGACAGCCGCCGCAAGCGCCTGGGGCGGGAGTGGGCAGATATCATCAACCGCCGCGTGAAATGGAGAATGGCCTATTCAACAGAGCTCAGCATCGACCGGGCGCAGAAAGGCATGCTCTCGTTTCACCAGCCCCAGCAGCTGGAAGATGCCATTCGCACTTTTCTCCCGCAGCCGATCAGAAAAAAGATCCGCTTCTGCATTGATCTTGCCACGCAGGATCCACGGCCTCTGAACCCCATGGCCGAAAGCAATAAACGCATCAATATCTACAACCCGTCAACAGGCAAAACATCCTATGAGCCCCTGCAGGAAATTTTTAAATATATACCTGCCCGTGTTGTTCATTTTCGGGTCTTTGCCCTGAATCATGATAATGACGGGGCGCTTGCCGAGGCGGCGGAAAGCATTTTCTACCCGCCCTCGCGCGGCAGCGCCCATGAAACCAACATTTAATAACAGCGGCAGCAGCTGATGCCCCGCCCCCTGGCACACGGCCATGCTCAAGCTTGAACAGGTAAGGACAGCGTTATGGAGTTTCCCGAGCATCTCGCTCACTACAATCGCTATTTATGGAAAAACCCCAACCTTATAGTCGTCACCGGAGAGGCGGACAAAATCTGGAAAGGCCGCACGGCCTATCACGCCAGCCATGCCGTGACCACCGAAGCAGCAGCCCCGGCAGCGCTACTGAACCGCCTGTTTGCCGCAGCAGGTCTTGCCGCCGTTTCCCTTCCGGAGCGGGAGTCCTGGGGCTGGTCAGTGTCGATGCCGGGCCTGGACGAAGGGCTTTTCTGCGGCGTTGAGCCCGAGGGAATGATCTGCGGCCGCGTGCTGAAAAACAAAAAAACGGAGGGCCTCTGCGTGGTGCAGCGCCAGGGAGAAAAATCACTCCTGGCCCAGAGCCATGTTACGCTCATCACCCAGGATCCCGTAGAGGCTGTTGAGCGCTACTTTGAGGAGGCCGAGCAGACGCTCATCCGCATTGCCGTTGATGATGCCGGCAGGGGGGTGCTGCTGCGCCCCATGCCGGGCGGCACCTTCGAGACAATAAACGGCCTGAGCGACGACCAGATCATAGCGCGCATCTTTGCTCTTGCCGGCGACGGATCCATGCAGCATCTTGAGGAAGTGCTGCTTTTTTACCAATGCCCCTGCAGCCCTGAAAAAATACACGCTATGATTGCCTCTCTGCCGGCTGAACAAGCGGCACAGCTGTGGGGCGACCTGAAGCGCCTTGATATAGCCTGCCCTCGCTGCGGCAGGTATTATACAATTTCAAAATAGCCGCAGCATTTCGCGGCCCCAGGACAAAATCCATGGGCTATATTTAAAAAAAGGCTGAGGCGCTGGGTCGCCTGCCGGGAAAAGGAAGCTGTGAAACAAGGGCATGAACAGCACATTGCGAACCTCGAGTCGGCGCTGGCCGCCTGCCGGCAGGAACTGCAGAAGGCCCGCGCGGAAACCCTTCTGCCTGATACCATCATTGAAACATCCCTTGACCCCATAACACTGCTGGACAGCGACGGCCGCATTGTGCGGGCAAACCCCGCATTTCTTAAACTGCTGAACTGCGGGCCCGGGGAAATCCTGCAGCAGGAGCCGCTGCTGCTGGCCTTTGTAGAAGAGGGTATCCATGAAACAACCTATGGAGAAACGATAACCATTGATCAGGCGTATTATGAAAAAAACCTTGGCATAACAGGGCGCCTTTTCAAAAACGGTAAAATTGAAAATCATGAGTTCTACATTGCCCGTTTTGATAAAAAGCTTGTGCCGGTAGAAGGTAATTTTACGCTGCTGCGCGATCAGGAGGGCAACCGCATCGGCGCCTTTGTTGTCATGCGCGATATTACACAGCACAGGCTCCAGGCCGGCACCATGAAGCAGGCCCGCGACTTTCTTGAGAATATTTTCCAGACCACCGACAATGGCATATTTGTCACCAGCTACGACGGCTCTATTATCCGGGCAAACCGTGCTTTTGCCGATATACTCGGCTACGGAGAGGAAGAGCTGCAGGGCCTGCATTATTCGGTGCTCTACACCAGGAAACTAGCGCCCGATATGCCCTCCCCGGTGCAGGACCTCCTTATGGAAAAGGGCTCTATTAAGCATTATGAAACCACCTATGCAAAAAAAGACGGCTCAACTGTTGATGTCGAGATAAATCTTTCGCTTCTGAAGGACGACAGGGGCGGCGTCACGGGTGCTGTGGTGGCCGTGCGCGATATTACTGTCCGCAAACAGGTTGAGACCGCCTTGCGGGAGAGCGAAGAGCGTTTCAGAGCCCTTGCCATGTCGGCTCCCGAGGCGATCGTTGCCAGCGACAGTGCAGGCGCCATCATTTTCTGGAACAGGGGGGCTGAAAACGTTTTCCTGTACACTGAACAGGAAATACTGGGAACGCCTATTCACCAGCTTATCGTTGCTGAGGACCGGCCGGCAGATCAGGAAGCCTTTGGTAATGCACAGGCCCAGTCCCGGGATTTTTTCAAGGGCAGATATTTCTCAGGCCGCGGATTGCGCAAAAACGGATCCGTCTTTGCCACTGAGGTTTCCATCGGCATGTGGGAAACACAACAGGGCAACTACTACATCGCCATTATCCGTGATGTCACCCAGCGGCAGGAAATGGAGGAGGACCTCCAGCGCGCCCATACCGAGCTTGAGAAGAAAGTGGCTGACCGGACGGCAACACTTGAAGAAGTCAATACAGCTCTGCGGGTTCTGCTGAAACGCCGCGAAGAGGATAAACTGGCGCTTGAAGACAAGGTGCTGCTGAATGTCAGCCGGCTCATTAACCCATGCCTTGAAAAACTGAAAAATGCCGGCCTCGATGCGCGGCAGCTTTCATACCTTGATATACTGGAGGCGAATCTTCAGGACATCGTATCCCCTTTTCTGCAGGCTATTTCCCTTAAACACCTGCAGCTCACGCCCATGGAACTGGAGGTTGCAAATTTCATCAAGCACGGGCACAACACGAAAAAAATTGCCGGGGTGCTGGATGTGAGCCGAAAAACAGTCGAATTTCATCGCGATAATATCAGGCGCAAAGCAGGCATCAAAAACAAAAAAATAAATTTGCGGACCTTCCTTTTATCGCTTCAGTAAACCACCCCGCCGCAAGCAGCGGGGTATGCAGGTTGTCTTGTCATGCCTGACTTGATCCGGCATCCAGTCTGCTTTTTTCTGATTTCCGTTTTTCGACGGAATGACGGAGACGAGGCAAGCCGTTGGGCAGGGAACCCGAAGTGAAAAAAATAACGTGCTGCCAGAGAGAGGCCAGCCTGGTCATCGTTACCGGCATTTGCAGCACGCAGGAAAATCTTATTGTCTTCTGATCACAGGAGGAGTCGTGCAATGTACAGAATAGGCTGGTTTTCAACAGGACGGGGGCAGGGGTCTCTCAATTTGCTGAACGCTATCATGGCGGCAATGAAAAATGGCGGGGTCAAAGCCGACATGGGCTTTATTTTCTGCAGCCGCGAGCCAGGAGATGCCGAAGGCAGCGACCGCTATATCAAACAGGTAAGGGAGTATGGCCTGCCGCTGGTCTGTTTTTCATCCAAGCGATTCAAGCCGGATCTGCGCAGGCAGGGCTCCCGGGATCCCGCGGCCATGGCGCAGTGGCGCCTGGAGTACGATCGCGAGGTCATGCAGCGGCTGGGCAGGCCCGATGTGCATATTACCGTACTTGCCGGCTATATGCTGGTGCTCGGGCCCGAGATGTGCGCGGCCTGCGATATGATCAACCTGCACCCGGCGGCGCCAAGCGGCCCTGCGGGTACCTGGCAGGAAGTCATCTGGGAGCTTATCAGGCAGCGCGCCGTAGAGAGCGGCAATATGATGCATCTGGTCATCGAAGAGCTCGATAAGGGCCCGCCCATCACCTACGGCACCTTCGCCATACGGGGAGCAGGATTTGATCCGCTCTGGCGCGACATGGAGGGACGGCTTCAGCAAACAACGCTGCAGGAAATCGCCCGGGAAGAAGGGGAGCTGAATCCGCTGTTTGCCAAAATCCGCCAGGAAGGCGCACGGCGCGAACTACCCCTGGTCATACAAACGGTCAAGGCCTTTGCCGACGGCAAAATTTACCTGAAAGACCGGCATATCATCGCCGGGGGCAAGCCGCTTGCCGGCCCGTACTGCCTGAACAACGATATCGAGCGGGAGCTTGCGCAGCAGGCATAGCCGCAGGGTTTTATAAATTTAACCCCCCTGCATTTAAATTACCTATAAGCTTCAAAAGGGAAATCTGGATCGGCGGGGTCATACGAGGGGAGTTGTTCTGCCGCAACTATTCTGGTTGCGGCGATTTGATCTTCTGCGGCCCCTACAGCCCCCGGCGCTTCAATATATGTTTTACTCAACTTGACTGACTTTTAACAGAATCATGGAAAATCCTTGTATTATTCTTGCCCCGGCCAACCTGTTCAGGGGCACAAAGCGCCGCAAGGGCGGTGCGAATGAAGGTGTCGTTTCACAAAAAAACTGTTTTTATGAGCACTTAGCCCGACGCAAGCGGCGTGCCCCTG
>JAFGCP010000293.1 GCA_016932595.1 Deltaproteobacteria bacterium | reverse complement strand
GGTGAAGACAATCCGCTTGCCCTGTTTTTTCAGGCTCTCGACAGTGCTGAGAAGCTCCTCATGGTCTTTTTTAATTTTGTGGTGCATGAAACAGCTTTCAGTTTTTTAAGATACATGAAATCTTTAGTGTCATGCCGGACCTGATCCGGCATCCAGTCTGCATTTTTCTGGATTCCGGCTTCCGCCGGAAAGACAAATCAGAAGTTTTTTGAGAAATTCTTGAGCTTAAGTTGGGCGTATGGCCATACGCCCTTGTGTCAATCACCCCTACTTTTTTCCGTATGCTGAAATGGCGGTCTTGAGCTCCTCTGCGGCAAGCGTTGCCGTGCCCGGTTTCATGACGACAACCGAGGCCCCGTAGTTGGCAAGGCGCGCGGCCTGCGGGAAAGCGGCGCCGGCCACCAGGGACAGGGTCACCAGCGACACCACGGTATCGCCTGCGCCCGTGACATCGGAAATCTTGTCGCTGCCCACTACCGGTATGTGCAGCGGCGCCTTATCCGGCTCGAAAAGCGTCATGCCCTTGTTGCCCTGCGTGATAAGCGCTGCCCGGCATTTAATGAGCCGCAGCAGCTTTCGGCCGGCCCGGTGCAGGCTTGCTTCGTCCTGTATGGCGATGCCGGTGATCTGTTCGGCCTCGGACTGGTTGGGCGTGATGATGGTGACGCCTTTGAAAGCGTTCATGTGATAGCGCGAATCAACAGCTACGATTTTATCGCGGGCGCAGTGCCTGATGAAGGCGAGTATTTTTTTGGTGAAAATGCCGTAGCCGTAATCCGACACGATCAGCGCGTCGATGCCGGGCAGGATGCGTTGTAAGTAGGCCAGCAGGCCCCGCTCTTTTTCTTCCGAAAGCTGTATTTTCATATCCCGGTCGATGCGGATGATCTGCTGCTTGGTGGTGTTGTCGTCCCCGGCCAGTATACGGGTTTTCATGATGGTGCCGTATGACGGGTCGAGCACCATGCCGTCCATGTTCGGACATTTGCCGGCAATGAGGGAAAAAAGACGCTCGCCGAAATAGTCGCGCCCGAGCAGTCCCACCGGGTACACCTGCGCCCCGAGGTCCAGCAGATTATTCACCGTATTGGCAGCTCCCCCCGGCACCAGCTCCTCGGAATCATAGCGCACCACGATGACCGGGGCCTCGCGTGAGAGGCGGTGGGGTTTGCCGTAGATGAATACATCGGCGGTCATATCGCCGATGACGCAGATGCGCGCTTGCGAGAATTGCCTTATTATGCTTGTGTAGGTTGCCATGCCTGTCCGTATCCTGAATTTCCATGTAGGTAGTGACTGAACGAAAAGTAGTTTTTTTGTAGGTTGGGTTAAGCCCGAAAGAACCCGTTGGGTTTCGTGCCTCCACCCAACCTGCGCAAAAATAACTGCTTGCGAAAAAGCACTGTCATAAGGGCGAACCCAACAAATGTAGGGTTCAAGGTTTTCGTTCAGACACTAGGTGCTATGCATGCTCATAGGACTAAAACATCTCAGGAGTTTTCACAAGGAAAAAATAGAGTGCCCTCCTGCCTGCCGGAAATGCGGCCAACCTGCGATTGACAAACCCTGAGGCCTGTGATAGCTCTACGGAGCATCTGTCGGGGGACAATCATGGAATCCATCAGAACCTTCATTGCTCTTGAGCTGCCTGCCGGGCTTAAGGCAGTCCTCGCCCGCATGCAAAAGACCTTCATGCAGCGGAGCGCTGGGGTGAAATGGGTGCGGCCCGAGTCTATCCACCTGACGCTGAAATTTTTAGGCGCCACAAGCATGGAGCAGGTGGATAGGGTCTGCGGGGTTCTTGATCACCTGACCCGGAATGTGGAGCCGTTTCCCTTTGATGTTACCGGTCTGGGAGCTTTTCCCAACAGCCGCAATCCAAAGGTTATCTGGGCGGGCATGCAGGTTGAAGGCCGCCTGAAAGCATTTCATCAGGAGCTTGAAACAGCCCTTGCCGCTGTGGGGTTTGCAGCGGAAGACCGTGCTTTTGCCCCCCATCTGACTCTGGGCAGGCTCAGAGACGGCCTTGCGCGCAAGGATGTTGCAGGGCTCATTGAGCAGTTCAGTTCAGAGCAGTTCGGCCGGTTTGAGGGGGACCATATCATTTTTTTCAAAAGCGAGCTGAAGCCATCGGGGCCGGTCTATATGGCGCTTAAAGATATCACGTTACTAAAAAACGCTTAAAAGCGGAGGAAGCAGATGAGCAAAGAAACAACACGGGATAAAGACGCAGCACGGGACAAGGAAGCCAACAAGGAAAAGGCCATAGAAATGGCCGTGAGCCAGATCGAAAAACAGTTTGGCAAGGGCGCTATCATGCGCCTCGGCGTCGAAGGAGCGCTGGTGCATGACATAGCGGTCATTCCCACCGGCTCGCTCAGCCTTGACATAGCCCTGGGCCTTGGCGGCATACCGCGGGGCAGGGTGATAGAGATATTCGGGCCCGAATCCTCCGGCAAAACCACGCTGGCCCTGCAAATCATTGCCGAGGCCCAGAAAACAGGCGGCTCCGCAGGCTTTATCGATGCCGAGCATGCCCTTGATGTAACCTATGCCCGGAAGCTCGGCGTGAAGACCGACGAGTTGCTCATTTCCCAGCCCGACAGCGGCGAGCAGGCCCTTGAGATTTGCGAAGTGCTGGTGCGCAGCGGCGCTTTGGACGTGCTGGTTGTCGACTCGGTTGCAGCTCTCGTGCCCAAGGCTGAAATCGAGGGGGATATGGGCGATTCGCACATGGGCCTGCAGGCCCGCCTCATGTCGCAGGCCCTCCGGAAGCTTACCTCAGCCATCAGCCGCTCCAAGACCTCGGTTATTTTCATCAACCAGATCCGCATGAAGCTCGGGGTCATGTTCGGCAATCCCGAGACCACCACCGGCGGCAATGCGCTGAAATTTTATGCAAGCGTGCGCATGGACATACGCAAGATCGGCATGATCAAGGATGGCGAGAGCGTGGTCGGCAACCGCACCAGGGTGAAGATCGTGAAGAACAAGATCGCCCCGCCGTTCCGGGAGGTTGAGTTCGATTTGATGTTCGGCGAGGGGATTTCCCGCGAGGGTGATATTCTTGATCTCGGCGCCGCCCAGAATATTATCGATAAAAGCGGGGCATGGTTTTCCTATAAAAGCGACCGCCTCGGCCAGGGCCGGGAAAATGTGAAAACCTATCTGAAAGAGCATCCTGAAATTATGGCCGAAATCGAGCTGGCGATTCTTGAGAAGGCGGGGCTGGCAAAGCCCGCTGCTGAGGCGGCAGATTGAGGGAGTGCGCATACAAGCACACAAGCTGTTTGTAGCGACAAAACGGGCTCACCGGGGTGGAGCGTACCCCTCATGCTACTGATTTGAGAACCCCTTCTCCCCTTGCTGGGGCGAAGAGGAAATATGCTGGCCTGTTTCATCCCCCTTTGAAAAAGGGGGATACAGGGGGATTTTATGCAGCCTGACAAATCCCCCAAACCCCCTTTGCTAAAGGGGGAATTTTTTGCCCCCTTTTTTGTGGGGCTTTGAACTAACGTGCTTCTCCTTCCCTGTAGCCAATGGAAAATAATCCTGCACTTCAAAAAGCTCTTGATACAGCCTACCGGCTTCTGGCAGGCCGTCCGCATACGCGGGCTGAAATCAAACGCAAGCTTTCCCGCAAAGGCGCCGGCGCTGACATTATCGTTCAGGTGCTGGACGAACTTGGCCGCAAGGGCTATATTGATGAAGATGCTATGGCGCTGCGGTGGGCTCAGGCTCTGGTGCGCGACCGGTTATGGGGGCCGCTGAAAACAGCGGCCTATCTCATGCAGAAGGGCCTTGATCGCGACCTGATCGATCAGGTGCAGCGCCGTATCTGGCAGGAATTCGACGAGGCTGAGATTGCCGCACTGGCTGTGCACAAGCGTTTTGGCGGCATAACCGGTGGAGCCTCTGCTGCTAAAAAGGCCGCATTTCTCCGCTCCCGGGGTTTTTCATCCGGGGTGATTTACAGCCTTGTAAAAGAGCCGGCACGTGATGACTGTTATGATTGATGCATGGTCCAGGCAGGGCAGCATATGTGTGCTGCAGGATTTTTGCGGCGCCAAACGACGTGAAGACAAAGACTTTAAAACAGGACTTTTGCCTCTATTGAGAACCATGTATTGCGGGAAAACAGCCGAAAGCAGTGGTTTCGGGGTTTGAAAAAAACACGTGTGCGGCCCTAAATATAAAATTGACAATTATAGTACAATAAAATATATATATAAGTTGTGGGACGAAGTGTGCTCGACTTCACAAGATCGTTCGGTCTTGTAATGGCGAAATCAGCAATCACTCCTCCGCCTGAACACGTGAGCATTATTGCTTGTGGGTGACCGAAGATCGCATTGCTTTTGAACAGTATGTTGCCTGCGATATAATTCTTTTTTGACGTTGCTCCGCGACCCGCGGACTCCAGTCCAGTATATAGTTTGCAGCAATCGTCCCACGTGGGAACTTTCTTGAAAGTCGTGTGCAAGATACACACAGCCTTGCCGGTTTTTCTGACTGACGGAAATCCCCATACAACCAATACCTATTTTATTTAAAGGAGAGTAGAAGGTGGAGAAAAAACTTTACGCGGGCAATCTGTCGTATAACACAACAGAGGATGATCTCAGGCAGCTGTTTTCACAGTTTGGGGATGTTGAATCTGTTAAACTCATAACCGATAAGGAAACAGGACGTCCGAAAGGATTCGGTTTTGTGGCCATGGGCTCTGAAGAAGCGGCCCAAAAGGCTGTGGCTGAACTCAATGGCACGTCCTTCATGGAAAGAAATATAACCGTTGCTGAAGCTCAGCCTGAAAAGCCCAGAGAAAACCGCGGATTTGGCGGCAACCGGGGCGGCTTCGGTGGTGACCGGGGAGACCGGGGCGGTTTTGATAGAGGCCGGGGAGGACGCGGGCCTGGGAGAGGGGGGAGATAAGTTATTGAAAGTAGACGTCGTTGGGAATGATGTTGAGAAAGCTCTGAAAATCCTGAAACGAAATCTGAGTAGAGACGGTCTTTTTAGAGAAATGCGCAACAGAAAATTTTATGAGAAGCCGTCTGTGAAAAAGAAAAGGAAACAGGCTGCTGCACGCAAAAACAAAAGAAAAATGGGTTTCTAGTAACGAACCCCATAGGTCTTACGAAAATGCGACAGCAGAGAAGCTTTACAACCACGTAGAGTTTTTTCGCACTACCATTAAAAAGGGCTAAAGGAAGCAATTCTTTAGCCCTTTTTTTGGGCCATGCTTTTGGGAAGGAACTATTAATCGGGAACAAATAGAGGCTGTCCATGAATAAATGAATTACTGTGCGGTTGGGGTATTTATCTTCAACCGTTTTTTTGTAGTCCTCAAGCTGGCATTTGAACCCGTAACGGGCATGAGCCGCAGGTTTGTATCAGCGTTTCTTCACCCGTACATCGTAATAATTATTTTTCTGCCAGTCGAACAGGAATTAAAGGGACGCTGTTGAATTTCTTGAATTGCTTCACGAATGCAAAGCTTTTTTCTTATCCCCGATGATGATTCAGCCCTCCCATCGGATTTTCCGAAATTTTTTTATGTGATCCGTATGCCGGCAGTAGCATACACTCGAAATTTCCAAAATTGCTTGTAACGCATTAGGTTACATGCTATATATGTGGACATGATTAAATCATTCAGGCATAAAGGGCTGGAAAAGTTTTTCCACCATGATGACCGCAGTAAAATATTGCCGGACCATGCCCACAGGCTGGCCCGCATACTTGACCGCCTGGACGCATCAGCAGGCCCCGAGGACATGAATCTGCCCGGCTTTAAACTGCACCGGCTTTCGGGCAAAGAGAAAGACTTCTGGTCGGTATGGGTAAACGGCAACTGGCGGGTTACTTTTCAATTTGAAGGTGCAGATGCTGTGATCGTCGATTACAGGGATTATCACTGACTATTTTCAAGGAGCACACATCATGATAAACAAACGCAAACCCACACATCCCGGAGAAGTTTTGCGGGAGGATGTTTTGGCCCCTTTGGGACTTACGATAACGGAAGCCGCAAAACGTTTGCGCACATCGCGTAAAACACTGTCTTCAATTTTAAACGGCAGGGGGCCTGTGACACCGGACATGGCCGTAAAAATCGCCCTTGCAACAGGCACTACGCCGGAAAGCTGGCTG
>JAFGCP010000292.1 GCA_016932595.1 Deltaproteobacteria bacterium | reverse complement strand
GGTGTTTTGGTCGTTGAGCCATCCGGGAAAGCCGATTTCAGGATGAGAATTTTTAATGCCGATGGGTCGGAGGCCGAAATGTGCGGCAATGGGGCGCGGTGCGCCGCCCGCTTTGCTTGTTTGAACGGCATTGCCGGCGCGAGCCTGTCGTTTGAAACCATAGCGGGCATCATTCATGCCGATGTAAACGGCGCCAGTGTCAAAACGCAGCTGTCCAGGCCGCTGAACCTGCAGTTGAACCAGGAGCTTGCTGTCGATGGCGTCACTCTCACCGTGTACAGCATCAATACCGGTGTGCCCCATGCGGTTATCTTTGTTGATGATCTGGAGAGCGCGCCCATTAAAGAGCTCGGGGCAAAGATCCGCTTTCATAAGCAGTTTCAGCCCGCGGGCACCAATGTGAATTTTATCAGCATCGGCGTCGACGGCAGCATCGGCATCCGCACCTATGAGCGTGGCGTTGAGGATGAAACCCTTGCCTGCGGAACCGGCTCGGTTGCGGCAGCCCTTGTGTGTATTGCCATGGGCAGGGCAACATCGCCGGCGCTCGTGAGAACACGCGGGGGAGACATGCTGAAAGTGTATGCCGAGCCCTCGCAGCCGCCTTTTTCCGAGGCCTATCTTGAGGGCGGGGCAAGCCTTATCTATACCGGTGAGATATGTCCTGAAGCGTATGCTGGCTAGCCCGGCAGCTGCAGGCACGATACTGAAGGCAATAAACAACTCGGAGGTTACTGTATATGTTTAGAGGCTCCATGGTGGCTTTGGTCACGCCGTTTAAAAACGGCACGGTCGACGACGAAGGCCTGAGAAAACTCGTTGAGTTTCAAATTTCAAACGGTACGGATGTGCTGTGCCCCTGCGGCACGACGGGGGAGTCGGCAACGCTTTCCCTTGAGGAGCATGAGCGGGTGATACAGGTCACTATTCAGGCTGCGGCCGGCCGCGTACCCGTTATGGCAGGCACGGGATCAAACAATACCGAAGAGGCAATTCGCCTGAGCCGGCATGCTAAAAAAGCCGGCGCTGCGGGCTGCCTGCTCATCACGCCGTATTACAACCGGCCCACGCAGGAAGGCCTGTTCCTGCATTTTCAAAAGGTGGCCGGAGCGGTTGACATACCGATTGTGCTGTATAATGTGCCGGGCAGGACGGGCGTGAACATGCTGCCCGAGACGATCGAGCGCCTGGCAAAGATACCCACTATCGTGGGGATCAAGGAAGCATCAGGATCCCTTGAGCAGGTGAGCAGGATCATCAATTGCTGCGGTGAGGATTTTGACGTTATTTCCGGTGATGACGCCAATACGCTTCCCCTTATGGCGGTGGGCGGCGCAGGAGCAATTTCGGTCACGGCAAATATCGCTCCCCGGCTCTGCGCGTCCATGATTCGGGCTGCTCAGGCGGGTGATTGGCAGGATGCCCGCAGGATTCATCACCAGCTGCTGCCGCTGCACAGCGCCATGTTCCTGCAGACCAATCCCATTCCGGTCAAGACCGCCATCGGCATGATGGGTCTTGTGTCGGGCGATATGCGGCTGCCGCTGTGTCCCATGCCCGAGGAGCTTAATGCGAAACTGAGGGGCATACTGAAACAGTATGCATTGATACATTGATGGAAAGGACAGAGAGAGGATGAAGGCAATGCAAAAAACAGGACTGATGATTATGGTGGTTTTTGCCGCAGCGCTGCTCGCGGGACCCGCTGCATCCCTGGCCCAGCAGGCCCCTGCTGCGGTGCAGGCCCCTGCGAAAGCTGAACCGGCACCGGCCAAGGACAAGGTGCTTGCCACCGTCGGCAAGGACAAGATAACCGAAGAGAGCGTTTTCGCCCCGCTTGCAATGATGCCGCCGCAGTTTCGCTCCCGGTATGAAACGCCTGACGGGAAAAAGAAACTTTTTGAGCGCGCCGTACAAATGAGCCTGCTGTCGCAGGAAGCCCGCAAGCTCAATATCGACAAGAAAGAAGATGTGGCCCGGCGCATCAAGGAAATGGCCGATCAGTTCATCGTGCAGGAATTGACCAAGCAGGAAGTCATGGACAAAATTACCGTGACGGATGCCGAGATGCTGCAGTACTATAATCAGAACAAGGCAAGCTTCGCGAAAGACGAGAAGGTGCGGGTTCATCTGATCATGTTTGACGTGAAGGACAACGCCACGCAGCAGGTGAAGGATGAGAAAAAGAATCTGGCCGGTCAGGCGCTGGCGCGCATCAAGAAAGGCGAAGATTTTGAAGCGGTGGCGAAGGAAGTTTCGCAAGATATGCGCACAAAGAACCGGGGCGGCAATGCAGGGCTTTTTGCCCGCGGGAAACGCATTGATCTCTATGGTGAGGCCTTTGAGAAGCAGGCTTTCTCTCTGCCCGTTACTACAGTCAGTGACGTGTTCCGGGGCAAGAATGGCTATTATATCATCAAGGTGATGGAAAAAAAGCCGCAGGAGCAGGAAACATTCGAACAGGTGAAGCAGCGCATCGAGCGTACGCTTAAGACCGAAAAACAGAAAACGGCTATGGACTCGTATCTGGAAGGTCTTAAGAAAAAATATTCCGTTAAAATACTGGATGAAAGCATGAAGTAAAAGCTGGTTCTGTTTGTCAGGCAAAGGCGCTCGAAATGATTCGGGCGCCTTTTGTTATAGCAGGGATCGAGTGCCGCCCCTTCTCCGCCTATCTTGCGGTTGACATGGCGGGGTGCTTCCCTTATAGTGTAAAAAAAGCAGGGGGGAGTGAGATGCGGCTGGCAGCCGCCCCTGCATAATTGCCGAGTCGAGGGGTTGTATGCCCGCGCATGATGAAAAGATGATGAATTTCCCGAAAGCTCAGCCCCTACAGCAGGGCAAAGCGCCGATTCCTCCAGAGATCAAGCAGCTTGCAGATCTTGTTATTCTTCTCAATATCCTCAAGAAAAATCTTGCCATCTATCCGGCCGGACACCATCTTATTGCGCAGAGCACCGGTGCTACTATTGAGGCTCTTGAAAAATGTTTTCTGGTGAGCCCGGTCGTTACTATCGGCGCCGTAAAAGACAGCCTGTATGTGGGCGGCAGGCGCATTGAGGGGAAAAGCACCGTATTCCGGGATTTTGCCCTCTCCTTAACCCGTTTGGGTATTAATTCTCTGTCCCTTGCCAGGGGACTGGGCCAGGAAGAGCTTTTGCGCCTGCAGCGGCTTCTGAGCCTGCGGCCCGAGGATGTGCGGGCACAGGGCGATATAGCGTCGCTGGCTGAGGCTGCTCAACTGCTCCATGTGAAAATCAAGCTTGTTGATTACAGCATGTTCCGTTCTTCGGAAGAGGCCGTCATAAAAGGGCCTTCTGAACAAAAGCCTGCAGACCAGCTTCAGTTTGGCGCTGACATTTGGGATCAATTTATCAAGGGCCTCGGCGCACACAGGCGAAATGGCGGCGGTGGCACGGGGCCCGCAGCCCGTGCTGCAGAAGGCGCTGGCGGACTTTCTGCCGGTGAGGGCGTGGGGCCGATCGACAACGGAGCTGTTTTGGGCGCGCAGGGCGGCGGCGACGGAGCTTTGGAAGCAGGAACCGAGCTAAATGAAGGCGCCTTTGATGAGGAGCTTTCGCCAGGGATGATCGTGAGGATGCTCAATGACGGAACGCTGCCGGTTGAACAGGCGGTTCAAAGCTATGCTGATGTGCTGGCGCAGTTTGCCGGCATGGGATTTCAGCGCAACATGCTGGGCAAGGAAGCGCTGCGGTTTTTCGACCGGATGAACATTATCCTGCATAACTTGAAAGGGGGCATTCGCAACCGGTTTCTCAAAGCGGCGTTTAAGCATATTTCAATGCTGCCGGGCCAGGATGATATGGAAGAATTGCTCAAGTGCTTTCCCGCTGATCTGGCAGCCGAGATGATGGGGGTTGCGGATCACGAGGGCCAAAATTTATCGCCGTCGCTGCAAAAGCTTATGCTCAAGTTTTCAGCGGTGCAGGATGGTATGACTGAGCAGGAGGCCATGGCCTCAGCTCCGCCGGCAGGCTCTGCGCTGCCGCTGATGGACGCCCTTGAGATACTTCCCAAGCGCGAAAATTATGAAAAGCATATGACCTCCGACTATGTCCAGCAGCTCGATGCAATGGGCCATGATATTCAGGACATAAAGCCGCCGCCGGAATTCTCCCTTGATGAGCATCTTCAGAGCCTCGGCAAGCAGAGTCTGGATATGCATATCGGCCGGGTGCTCATTGCCCTCATGGATCAGAACATCGAGCCTGCAGCCTATCACGACTTTACGCAAAAGGTCATTGAGCTGGTGCCCGAGCTGCTCGATGCCGGCAGCTTTCGGCCCATGTTCGTCATTTTTTCTACGCTTCGGCAGCATATCGCGTCGAAAGAGCAGGCCGACATACGGGCGCTCGCAAAAATGGCGCTTCAGGTTTTTTTCGAGCCTGCATTCGTCATGCAAATGGTGGCGCAGCTTGCCGAGGCCGGCGATGACGCCAGCAGCGATCTTCTTGACATGCTTCGTGAAACCGGCCAGCAGGCCATTCCTGAGCTGCTCGATCTGTATGCCAATAACCAGTCTCCGGAGGGCAGCCGCCGGCTGTTTGAGCTCCTCTGTTCTTTCGGCAGCCCGGTTGTTGATGTCGCTCTGACACGTCTGCACAACAGAAGCTTTTCGTATGTGCGAAACCTTTTGCGTTTCATTAAGGCGGCTGGAGATGCATCGGTTCTGCCGCATGTGCGGCCCCTGCTGAAGCACGGTGACCGTGACCTGCGGCATGAGGTGCTGGAAGTGCTGCTGACTTTCAAAGATCAAAGCGCTGTCGCTGCTTTGCGGCAGCAGCTGCGCTCTCAAAATGCGGTTGAGATAGCGCAGGCCGTTCGGCTGATCCATGCCTACCGTATTGCGGGCCTCGGCGCTGAACTGCTGCAGCTTATTAAAGTTTTCATCCCTTTTGAATCCGATACGGTGCTGAACTGCCTCATCCTGAACGCATTGGGCGAAGTGGGAGATCCCGCTATGCTTCAGCCCCTGCAGAAGATCGCGCAGGCGCGCCTGACCCTTTTCCCCGGCAATTTGCGGAAAACAAAAAGAGCTTTATTTGAATCATTGCGTTTTTATCCGCCGGCAGCCGCCAGAGAACTTCTGGACATCGGCCTGCGCTCCGGAGATGAGCGGATACGGAAAATCTGCCGCGGCAGCACATCTGACACGTAGGAGCAAAGCCCGCCATGGATCAGCAGGAGTACTTCGATAAACTTGCCCAGGCCGTTTCGCAGCTCACGGCGGCAATTACCAATGTGTCGCTGTACCCCCCCACGCACCCCCGGGTCGCCCCGTATATCGACAGGACGCACGAAAGTTTAACGGATATGCTTGAGATCACCCCTCAGGTGATGGTTCTGCTGATTGACGATGAACTGGTCAGCAGCAACCGCAAGATTGTATTGCCCGGTTCCGCCGGTCAGGTGTTTGTGAAAATACTTAAGAAGAAGGGCGTCGAGAGCATTTCTTTTATTACCGGACTGCCGCGCTCTCATCTCGAGGACCTGATACAGGGCCTTGCCTCTACTGACGCAAAAGCGCTGCGCTCCACAAGCTGCATCAAGCTCGGAAAAGTCGAGGTTGCCGGTGGAGCAGCCAAAGAGGATGAGGGCGTTGAGGAGGATGAGGCCCTTAGAAAAAAAACCCTGGATGAAGAGATCCGCGAGTTTAACGACTACAGAGAACACGGACTGTCGAGCATGCGCGATATGTACAATGCCATCAAACAGGGCGAGCGCATGGACATTAAGGTCATACATTCCATAGTGGGCGAATTCGTGCGGCGCTTTCGCCGTGAGATGAACCCTTTGAGCCTGCTTGGCCAAATCAAGAACCATGACGAGTATACATTCGTGCATGTAACCAATGTGGCGCTGCTGGTCATGTGCCAGGCAGAAGCACTTGGCTTCAGCGGGGCGAATCTGCATGATATCGGCGTTGCGGCATTATTGCATGATGTGGGCAAGCTCATTATCCCTGAGACCATCGTCGCCAAGCCATCCTCTTTGACTGTTGAAGAACGTGAGGTGATGGAGCAGCACGCCACCCTGGGCGCACAGTATCTCATATCGCAGAAAGAAATTCCCAGCCTTGCGCTTCTGGCGGCGCTGGAACACCATATCAAGTTTGACGGCACCGGCTATCCGGCAATCCCCGGCAAGTGGCGGCCGCATATTGTATGCCAGCTGATTACCATTGGAGATGTATTTGATGCCATGCGCAGCCGGCGTCCATACCGTGATGCAATGCCGATGCCGGAAATTGTGAATATTATGCGCAAATCAAGCGGGTCAGTGTTCAACCCCATGCTGGTTGATTTTTTTCTTCGGCTTATCGAACGATGACTTTTTTAACCGGGAAGCAATGGAGCCATTTTCCCCAGCCCGCCAGGTTTTTTGCAAAAATATTTTTTGAGAACAAGGCTTTTTTTTACAGGATACGGGCCTTGCAGGCAGTGAGCAGCACTGCACAACCTAGCGGCCATAAAGAGCAAGGGGTGGGATGCATGTTCAGGCCGTTGGTTTGACTGATGCCGGCAAAAAGCGCGGCGGCGAGGATACTAGTGGGTCATGACATTTGTTCTTGATGGTTTTCTCCTGTAGGAGCGGCTTCAGCCGCGAAACAATCGCACCTAAAGGTGCTCCTACAATAAAAACCATCACCACCAATTTAAAAAGTC
>JAFGCP010000291.1 GCA_016932595.1 Deltaproteobacteria bacterium | reverse complement strand
GCGAGGTGATGGCGCCGACGCCGGCTATGGAGGAGTTTTCCTGCAAGCTGCGGGAGCGCTGGCCGCAATTCGGAAAAAACACAGAAAAATGGTCCCTGGAAAGCGCAGACGCGCTCATCAGCTACCGGCCCGAAGAGGTAGTAAGCGCTATCGCGCCGCGGGCAGCTTTGTGGATACATGCAGGTGAAGACACGCGCGTGCCCATCGAGGAGGCGCAAAGCATGTACGAAAAGGCCGGCGAACCCAAGAGGCTGGCTGTTTTGCCGGGGCTGGAACATCATGACCTCTATCTTGGCGAGGGGTTCGAGGAGATGATCGCCCTCACCCTTGACTGGTTCAGCAGGCATTTAAAGGGTGAGAACCCGTGATGCGTCTGAACGGCGAATCGGTTGCGCGAGCGTAAAGCTGCTGAGAGGATAAGAAATTTGAAAATCAAGGCTAATGGAATACTCATAAACTATTCTTCTGCGGGTGAGGGTGAACCCCTTATTCTCATTCACGGAGCCTGCGACAATCTCACCATGTGGGACAGCCTGGTGCCCGCCTTCTCAGCGCGGTACCGAGTCATCACCTATGATGTCCGGGGCCATGGAGAAACCGAGCCCGGTGTCGGGATGAGCACTGCTGCTGTGTTTGATGACCTGAGTGCATTTATGCAGGCCATAGATATGCCAAGGGCATATATTCTGGGCTATTCAATGGGGGGCCTAATCGCCGCCCATCTCGCAGCCGCCCATCCCAACATGGTGAAGGCTCTCGTGCTGGCAAGCAGCGCTGCCGGATTTTCCTCTGCTTCTGTGGGGGAAGATTTCCGTGCTCACATGCGCAACATGATTGAGAGCGGAGATATAGATACTCTTGTCCGTATCTTGACTGAACGCTGTTTCAGGAAAGGGTACCAGTTCATAAACCCTCCTCAGTTTGAGTACTATCTTCGGGTTAAAATGCGCACAAAACCCGAGAATCTAAAGGGCATGATGCAATCCCAGCCAGCGCCTTTTGACACTGCGCTATTGCGGTCTATCTGTTGCCCCACCCTGCTGGTTGCGGGGCAATTTGACATGCTAGCGCCGCTGCAACTGATTCGCAAGGCCCAGCAAGCCATTCCGGGCGCCAGGCTGGAAGTTCTTAAAACCGGGCATGCCAGTATGATCGAGGAGGCCGGGCAATTCACAACAGTGATTTTGAATTTTTTAGCTGGCCTGTCCGGGAATAGCCAGACGGATTTTGAGATCAGTGCTGCGGGATAGCAGGTGAAAGTTTTTGCAAACAGTCGACTATACAGAAGCGGGAAAAGGTGCCGGGTGTATTCTTGAAATTAAAACAGTGTACCCACAGAACAAAGGAAAATTAAACGCATGTGGAGGTATATCTGGCTATGGTTGAAACGGTTACATTCAGGCAAAAATGTTTTCATCTCAGGATGATAAGACTTAATTCACATACTGAAAGGATTGGCTCATGACAGGAAAAACTAAAAATGCGGCATCAATCATGTTGCTTTGCTCGGCCATTATTTTTTTTGCTGTTCCGGGGTTCTCACAGACTGCCGGCAAAAAAGCAGAGTCTCAGGACGGCCCTCCCGATACCATGACCTGGACACAACTACCGGAAGGACATCAGGAGATTCCTTTAGAGGGCCCCTGCATGATGTGCCATAACTATAAGGTGGATGCAACAACTACGGCCACGAAACAAATGGTGCGCATCGGCAAGCAGCTGGACAAAGAAGTTCTGTGGAAGCGCATTTCAGATTATCTTGAAGCCGGCAAAAAAACCAAAACGTTTGTTTTGGGAACATCCCTCAATAATATCCCGCTCACCACATCCTGCGACTGGATGCTTGATCCGGTTAACAAGGTTATGTATGCCTTTTTTGAGATCGGAACCGAAAAGCTGATTCATGTGCGCGAAAACCCCTATGTCAGCTTGAACCATCACAAGCCATGGGAGAACAATTTCAGCACCGTTCTCTGCATACAGGTCAGAGGAAAGGCGGATCTTTTCGACGGTTCTCGGCCGGAATTTAAAAAGGCGGTAGAGGTTTCTTTTCCAGGCCTTCCGGAACAGAATAGAAAAGGCCTTATGGACAGAGCCTCAAAGAACATGGTGGTGTGCAGAGTGACAATCGAGCAGATAATGCTGTTTGACGGCACCCTCTTAGGGCAGCACATGAGCTCATATCAGATGTGGCGGCGGATTCCGACCTTTACCCCGTCGTACTTCTCGGAGAAAAAGTAAAGAGTATGATCAGTTGTGCCCAGGAAGCTAAAGCGTATTGTTTGATTGTTGCAGTACATGCCGGAACATTGATCCGTATGGTTACGCGGCGGGTTCTGAAATGATATCTTTAGGGCAGTACCTGAATACGGCACAAGACAGTTGCTTTTTTTTCATGGAGACCATGTATGAATAAATTATTTGAACCGATCAGGATAGGCGCCGTCGAGCTGCGCAATAGAATAGTATTTCCTCCCATGACAACGGGCTTTGAGGATAAGGGCATCATATCCAAACAATCTATCGACTTCTATACAACACTGGCCAAAGGCGGTGCGGGGCTCATTATCCTTGGTGATGCCTCAGTAACCCCGGCGATGATTCCGGCCCCCGCCATCTACAATGACAGTTTTATCCCAGGCTTGCGTGAACTTGCTCAGGCCGTCCAGGCCTGTGGTGCAAAAATAGCCCCCCAGTTATTTCATCAGGAATTTGACCTGGCCGAGATTATGAAATTACCAAGAGAGCAGGCTGTGGCAAAGATGAAGGAGGGCATGGAGAATTTTGCCAACACGCTGAGCGAAGCGCAGATCGAAGAGATCATGCAGAAGTATGCTGCTGCCGCCATAAGAGCCCAGGCAGCGGGTTTTGACATGGTTCAGGTGCATGGCGACCGTTTAGTGGGGCAGTTCAGCTCGCCCCTTTTGAACAAGCGGACGGACCGTTGGGGCGGCAGTGTTGAAAACAGGGCCCGGTTTGGAGCCGAAGTGGTGAAAAGCATCAAACATGCCATCGGCGACAGCATGCCGATTGAGTATAAACTTGCGATCATCAGGCCCGGCGAGGGTTTGGCAGGTCCAACCCTGGAAGAGGCGCAGCAATTTGCTCCGATACTGGTCGAAGCCGGTGTTAATTCATTTCATGTCAGCATTGCAAATCACGGCGGGCTTCATCATTCGATCCCACCGATGGGGTCTAAGCCTTTTGGCTGTTTTGTTGATCTGGCGGTAGGCATCAAGCAAGTTGTAACGGTACCGGTAACCACCGTGGGGAGAATCGTAGACCCGGCATTTGCCGAAACCCTTATCAAAGAGAGTCAGGCAGATCTCGTCGCTCTCGGGCGGGGGCTGATAGCCGATCCCGAGTGGCCCACTAAAGTTCTGCACGACAGGATTGATGATATACGCACATGCATCATGTGTAATCAGGGGTGCACGGACCGGCTTTTGAGCCGCCAGAGCATACGCTGTTCAGTGAATGCTTCAGTGGGGCAGGAAACGGCTGCTCACATACATCAGGCGGAAAAAAGCAAAAAGATTATCATTGTCGGCGCCGGGCCTGCCGGGATGGAGGCAGCCAGGGTGTCGGCCCTCAGGGGTCATGCAGTAACGCTGATTGAAAAATCCGCATCGCCTGGCGGGCAGTTAAACATTGCATCGGTCCCTCCCCACAAAGATGAAATGAATCAGTTCACCCGCTATCTCAGTACCCAGATAAACAAGCTTGGCGTGGAAGTACGCCTGAGCACAGAATGTACTGCTTCCCTGTTTGAATCAATGACAGGTGATGCGGTAATTGTTGCAACCGGGGCACTGCCTCTTCTTATTGATGTTCCTGGCATCGCGGACAACAGGATAACAAGTGCATGGGATGTGCTCGCGGGCGGAATTCCTGAAGGCAAACGCGTTGCGGTGATCGGCGGTGGTGCGGTTGGCAGCGAAACCGCTGAATTTCTTGCCCGGCTTGGTAAAGAGGTGACCATTGTTGAGATGCTTGATGCTATATGCCTTGATATGTCTCCGACGACAAAGCCCTTTTTTATGGAACGCATAGCACACTACGGCATAAAGGTACTCACCCGGCATACCTTAAAAGAAGTGACGCCAAACGGGGTAGTGGCAATCGATGAGAATGGAAACAGCATTGTCATTGAAGTTGACGGGGTTGTTCTGGCAACGGGTGCCCGTGCTAATAATGCACTCGAAAAGGAACTTGAGGCAAAGGGCATTCCTTTATGCTCGATAGGTGATTGCGCCGAAAAGGGCCCGCGCAAGCTTATTGATGCAGTACATGAGGGGTATTTTGCCGCATTGAAAATTTGATAATTGGGTTCTATGCGCCAGAGTCAGCACAAGAGGGCGGATTGGGAAAATGTATCGCTGAAATCCCTAAAAAAGCGCTCAATGCCGTGTGCTTAGATGATTGTCCGGAGAATGTTCATTTAATATGAGACCGAGGTGCCGCAGGTATAATGCACAGAAGATTAAGTGCACGCTTTTTCGTATCGTTAAAAGGTGCAAACGCGGACTCTTTCTTTAAAAATCAGTGTGTGCGTCAAAGGGGAAAAGAAACGGCCTTATTAGGAAATTATTATGAATGAAAAAGCCTATCTCCAAAGCCCTTTATTTGACTGCGCCGTCTGTCAGAACTACCGGCGGTTTTTAGAAACCGGCCATAGCTGCCAGGAAAACTGTTTCCCGCTAGAAAGACGAAAAGGCTTAGAAAGACGAAAAGGAGCAGGGGGCGTGCTCTCAGAAAGAAAAAAGGTTGTGGACTTGAAGGATTATACAGAGATAATTTGGTAGACAGGCTTCCGGCAAAACGCCGCTTATATTTGCCTGAACGATTAAAAAAACAGGAATTCAGAATGGTTTTTGGACAGAAAGCTTTTATTTGAAAAAATGTGGCAGAAGCCGCAGCTGACAGTGTTGCTGAAAAGCAATGCTGCAGAAACGGCGCAAATTACATGTTTTATGTAGCCGCCATTTTTTTGTAGCTGACAGGGGAGTGTTTTAAACATCAAACAAAGGAGAGTGTACCATGGTAAAGAAAATCTGTACGATCGTGATGGTGTGTGGTTTTATGTTTGCCGCTTTCGCGGCGACTGCGGATGCGGCACAGCCCCCCGTGCAGCAGCGGATCATGAAAAGCATTGCCGGGCTGAAGCAGCAGATAGCAGCGGCCGATGAAGGTCGGGGTGCGCTCAACGGCATAACGGTGCAGTTTCTTGATGACCTGGCAGCCGTCGGAGATGACAGGAGCAGTCTCGATAGTCTCGTCATGAACTATGTTGCCGACGTGCAGGACGTGCTTGCCGTCGATAACACCACCAAATGCAACAGATCCTTTTATATCAGCGTCTCGGTTTCAGCGTACGGAATGCTTACGGAGCTGACCTCGGGCAATTCCTTTCCCTGCATCGTTATCAATCTGACCAATAAGACCGCCGATATCATGTCCGCCCAAATTAAACGTGATATCTGTCTCATTGATACCGCAGGGGGCTCTGGCGACCGCGACGCACTGGTCCAGCAGTTAAAGGGCGTCGAGACCACTGATTTTGTTACTAATGCCCTGGATGTGTTTATCTGCAATCCCGAGCCGAGCACCGGCGATTACATAGGTCTGTTTTTCAACTTCCTCGGCATCAACAGGGAGCCGTAAGGGGCATAAAAGCGATTGGCTATTATTGTAGGCACAAGACATAATGGGCCGGAGCCGGCAGCTACAGCTCCGGCCCATTATGCAGAGAAAATACAGAATAGTTTTGTTTGTGAAAATGTTCAACGGTCGAACCAAGCTTAACCGGGTATAGGCGCGGGGGTTACGGCTCTGTATGAAAAGCCGGATACCTGTGGGCGCCGGGTTCCCCCCTCCTCCCCCGGCGCCCCCCGTGTTTCAGCAGCTGTTGTACTGCAGGCGCAGCCGTGCAGTTGATTTTTTCAATAGAGCGCTTTATCTTTATGGACATCGCTTCTTCTTCCCTTATTATACATATAGGTGTTTATGAAACTGTGGAAAGTCTACATTTAGTAAAATTATTTATGTTATTTTTTAATTTCTTATGGGTAAATTCCCCGAAGCTTGCTTCGATTTAGAAATAAAAACTAAAATTTGGAGATATCCCGCAGTTTGCTGCGGTGAGTTTCATTTCCTTTTTAATTTATAAACTAAGAAAAGTTATCGTAGGAGGTCGTTATGATGAAACAGCTACGGGATATCGTGGGCGCGAAAAATGTGC
>JAFGCP010000290.1 GCA_016932595.1 Deltaproteobacteria bacterium | reverse complement strand
GACCTCGCTGTGCATGATGGCAAATTTTTTATTTCTCAGCTTTATGCTGCACCGTCAGGTGCGGGGCTATAATATACGCCGCATACTGGGAAGCCTTGCAAAGATTCTCCCCGTGTCGCTGTGCATGGGCATGGTAGCCTATGGCGTCAACCGCCTCTGCGCTGGCTGGGCCGGCGCCGGCACCGTGGGCGCAGCTATTGGCCTTTTTACAGCAATTGGAGCAGCCGGGCTTTTTTATGCGGCAGCCCTGAGTGTTGCCGGCATAGAGGAGCTGGCGCCCCTGCGGCGCAAACTGACAGGCCTGGTGGTCAAAAAAAACCGGTAAACAGAAAAACACTCTGTTTAATCCCTGCCACGCTGGTTTCTTATTGCCCATTTCTATAAAATAGTATATGTTCCTGTCCATTCCCGCACATATACCCGCAATAACACACGACACAGGAGGATGGAGGATGAGAAAAAGAGGATACAGCTGTACCGTTTTACTTGTCTGCTTGAGCCTGCTTGTACTGAAGGTGCCCGCATTCGCCGGAGGATTTGCGCTGTATGAAGGCAGCTCGCGGGCCAATGCGCTCGGCGGCTCTGTGATCGCCAAGGCCGATGATCCGTCGGCAATATTTTTCAATCCGGCCGGCATCACCCAGCTGCCGGGCACGCAAACGGCCATGGGCGTTTCCATTATTATGCCATCGACCCATGTGACAACCGAACAGTTCGGCCGCAGCGATGACTCCAAGCTGAAGTGGAACTATTTCGCCCCCCCCTATGCCTATCTCACCCATCAGGTGAATGACCGCCTGTGGCTGGGCGCGGGTTTTTTTGCCCGTTTCGGCCTTGGAACCGAATTTGATGAAAACTGGCCCGGCGCCACCAACAGCTACAATGCCTTTGTGCGCGTGCTGGAATTCAACCCGAATGCAGCCTGGAAGGTGGATGACAAGCTGTCCGTTTCCCTGGGCATAAGCCTTTCCCGCATGGACCTGAAGCTTGAGTCCAAGGCGCCGCTTGTCGGCTATGATACCAGCCTTACCGGCTACGGCTACGGCGTCGGGTATAATTTCGGTGTTCATTATAAGGCCCTGGACTGGCTGAAACTCGGCCTCTCCTACCGCAGCAAAGTGCGCATTAACCTCAGCGGCCGCTCGGACTTTATTCAGCCAGAATGGGCCAGCGCCAGCGGGTTTGTGCGTGACGGCGCGATCGACTCCCATGTAACGCTGCCCGATGACATTAAGATGGGCGTCAACTTTCAGCTCCGGCACAACCTCTCCGTCGAGCTGAGCGCCGTGTACACGCGCTGGAGCAGCTTTGACCAGATAAGCATCAAGTTCGACAACAATCCTGCCGGCAGCGGCCGCGCGACCAAGAATAAAGACTGGCGCGATGTGTGGCGCTGGCAGATAGGCGCCGAGTATGGCGTAACGGACTGGTGCGACCTGCGCGCCGGTTTTGTGTATGACAACGGACCGATCCCCCGGCACACGGCAGACTATCTCGTCCCGTCCAATGACCGGTATCTGTACTGCCTCGGCACGGGCTTCAAGTGGCGATCCTGGACCCTTGATCTGTCCTATATATTTCTCGTCGGCAAAAACCGGCACTACAATGCTCGTCCTGCCGATGACATCCTGGAAGGACGCGCGCATGAGGCCATCACGCATATTGTCGGCTTCGGCGTAGGGTATAAATTCTAAAGTACGGATTTTAGAACTTTAACACTGCTGGCATGCGCTG
This sequence comes from Deltaproteobacteria bacterium, assembly GCA_016932595.1. Classification (GTDB taxonomy): domain Bacteria; phylum Desulfobacterota; class WTBG01; order CAIYCZ01; family CAIRTM01; genus CAIWCT01. Next base: position 10,673 of record JAFGCP010000290.1, on the reverse strand, counting down.
TTTTCAGCGCATGCCTTTTTTCTTTACTGCCATGAACTACAGACTCATTATCTTCGACCTTGACGGCACCCTTGTGGACAGTCGCGACTCGATCATGGCTGCCATGGGAGACATGGCCCGTGAGATGGGACTCACACAGGAGCAGCTTTCCCAAAGGCCCATTCACATAGGGCTTCCCATGAGCGATATCCTGCGGGAACTGGGCATACAGGATATAGACGCCGCCCGCGCAGCCTACAGAAATCATTATCATAAATATACGCACATGGAGCTTGCCTTCCCCGGCGTTCCCGAGCTTCTGGAGCAGCTGCGGGGCACAGTGACGCTTGCCATTGCAACCAACAAGGCTTATGAGGGCAGCCTGCGCACGCTTGGCAATGCGGGCATCCGTGATTACTTCGACTTCATCGCCTCCCTTGACCAGGGCCTGCCCAAGCCCGACCCCGATGCATTCATCCGTATCTGCGCCCACTACCGCGGAAAGGGCAAAGAATTTTTGCCTGAAGACTGCCTCATGGTCGGCGACAGCCCCATCGATCTTGAATTCGCCAGCCGCTGCGGCATCGACAGCGCTTTTGCCGAATGGGGCTTTCATGAGGGGGCTGACCTGACTCTGCAGCCGGGGTATTTCCTCACGTCTCCGCAGGATCTCATGCACATGCTGCTATAAATCTAATCTGCGGCGCATCTTGACACTGCGCCTTGTTTTCCTGTATTGTTTCGCAGCCAATGAGCGGTTGGACCGACTTTTATAGCACTGCTCTGCATTGACCGTAAACTCCGATAAACTGCTGAAGACCTGCTGAAAAGAGAAACTATGCTTAAACTTGTGCCGCAGGAAGTATGGGCCTTTGATGTGGAGTGGGTGCCTGATCCCGAATCAGGCCGCAGGGTATATGGACTGCCGGCTGCCCTCAGCGACGATGAGGTCCGCAGGCATATGTGGAAAAAAGGCGGCGCCACGGAAGAGGAGCCGCAGCCGTATCTCAAGACCGTGCTGTGCCGGGTTGTTTCAATTGCATCGGTGATACGCAGGCTGGGCAAAGACGGATCTGTATCGCTTAAGCTTCATTCTTTGCCTATGCCGGATGCACTGGATGCCGCTGAGGCCGACATTATTTTTCGTTTTCTGTCGGCCCTGGGCAAGGCAAAGCCCCAGCTCGTGGGGTATAATTCGCAGTCATCCGACATTATCATTCTGATGCAGCGCTCCCTTGCCAACAGCCTGTGCCTGCCCGACTTCTGCCGGCGCCCGGCTAAGCCCTGGGAGGGGGTCGACTATTTCGCCCGCGGCAGCGATTATAATATCGACCTCAAGGAGGAATTCGGCGGCTGGGGCAAGGCGACTCCAAGCCTGCATGAACTGGCAACGGTGTGCCGGATTCCGGGCAAGATCGGCACCGATGGCCAGGATGTTGTCGATTTATGGTTACAAGGCGATATCAGCCGCATCGTGCAGTACAATGAATGCGACGCCCTCACAACCTATCTTGTATGGCTGCGGGCCGCGCTCATGGCCGGACACCTGACCACGGAGCTTTTTCGCAATGAGGAAGCGCAGCTTGAAACCATGCTCAGGGAAAAAGCCGAAAGCCCGGAGAACGAGCACCTGAAACATTATCTGGAAGTATGGCAGGAGCTTCGAGCCGGCTAAAAACAGGTGTTTCATCATAATTTTTGTAGAGTACGTAGAGCCATTTTTTGTAGGTTGGGTTAAGCCCGAAAAAACCGATGGGTTTCGCACCTCAACCCAACCTACGCAAAACAACTGCTTATGAAAAAAATACCGGCATAAGGGCGAACCCAACAAATCACGGATGCTGGATTCCGGCTTGAGGCAGCATGACGAGCAAAAGACTTTGTCCGACTTTTTGTATGCTTTGTTTTTTTTGCTAGTGTACAAGGGGAAATGAACTACTGCACAATCGACACTATCTGCGCTCCCGGATAATACTGCCCGAGAATGGCCCTGTAGTCAAAGCCCTTCTTTGCCATGGCATTGGCGCCCCACTGGCTCATGCCTGCGCCGTGGCCATAGCCATGGCCGTTGAATACAAACCGCCCCTTCTGCTTCTGCACGTCAAAGTTTGCGCCTTTTATCTTCCCCGGTCCGGCAATCAGCCTGAAGCTGTTGCCGGAAAGAAAAAATGTCTGGCTGTCAGTTACGACTTTGAGCTTTTGTATTCTTCCTGATACGGAGCGCTCCACCGGCGCAAGCTCCTGCACTGCCCCGGCGGCAATGCCGAACTGCATGCATGACGCGGTGATCTCCTCTGCCGTCAGCGTCTTTTCCCACGCATCGCCGGGGCGGTTTTTGCTGAACGGATCTGCAACACTGCTGAGATAGGCAAGCCTGCCGCCCCAGATATTTTCACATGACTCGGTCATGCCGCCGCTGTTGGCATGAAAAAGCGTGAGGGCGAGCCTGCCGCCTTCGGCAAGCACCAGTCCCCGGGTCGCATCAACTGCACTGCGTACCGAAGGATAGTCTTTTTCGCTGCCGCCATAGACCTGCGAGGAGGTAGTGGAGAGCACATCATAGGCATCAGTGCGCCGCAACAGCATATGATACAGGGCATAGGTCCGCGCTGCCACGGCCTGCGCCTTTAAAGCCTCCGGAGGCCAGGAGGGCGCCATTTCACGGGGCAGCACGCCGCAGAGATAGTCCTCAAGGGGAATATGATTGACCACGAGCAGTCGCCCCTTTTCTGCCGTGAGCGTGAGAAGCCCCCGGTAGGCTTTTCCGTCCAGGGAAACGCTCTCTCCATCGGCGGGAGTTACCCGAACCGGTCCGTCAATCGGTGCGCCATTATTCACACGAATGCCGGCAGTGCCGGCTGAGCAGATAATGGCCGGACCTGCGCTGCCGGCTGCAGCAGTGCCGCTGGAAATCTTCAGGGAGCTGCCGGATGCAATGCGCACCGGGTCTGCGCTGTCGGCAAGGAGCACCCGTATGCAGGCCGGCATGGGCTGATCGGCTGCGAGAGCCCCTGTGTCAATGGCCGTTGCAGCAGCAGACCCCGGCGACAGAGCCTGATAGCGGCCATACCAGAGATCAGCCTCAGCCGCATCGCCAAGATAGCCGCGGTAGATACCTGCCATGCTCAGGTACAGAGGCGCTCCCGCGCGCTCAGCCCAGGCGGGATTCATGGCAATGTCGCGGTACAGGGAAAGCGCTTCGAGATAGCGGCAGCCGGCCCGGTACGTATCGGCCCGCACAAGCAGCGCATCCGAAAGCGCCTGCCCGGCAGAGGAAGGCTGGCGGTGAGCGCAGCAGGCGCACATAAGTAAAAACAGCATGAGGCTTTTTCGCATGGTTTGTTCTCCCCGGGTACTTCCCTATGACCTATGCATATATCATTTTTGCCCTGTTTCCCCAAGCCCGTTATGCGCCCGGCAGGTTTCAGGACAGTCATAAGGAACCATGCCGGAATCAGCGTGGGGCTTTTCTTTTTGCAACATTCTTGATTTATGGCTGTTAAAATGACTATAATACCGCCTGAAGCTGGAAAGGGGGGCATGTGCCAGACTTGTGCTGGTACGGACACTGCCGGCACAACCAGCCATTACAGGAAAATTCCTTACCCATGAGCCTCACGACGCTAGTAAAGATTGCCGCCCGAAACATCTACCGGCACCGTGGCACATATCTGCTCACCGGCATTGTCATCTTTTTTGCAAGCATCATGTTCTTTCTTTCGGCATCCCTTGTCTGGTATGCGCGAATCGCCTGGAGGGACTATGCCTCCACGACATTTCTTGGCCGCTGGCATATTACCGCCCTTGAAGGGCAGGACCGGGATTACAGCCTGCCCTCAATGAAGTTTCCAAAAAAATCAATCCCTGCTGCTGTTACCGGCCAGCTTGACCAGCGCGGCATAGCCTGGACAAAGCGCATAAAGCTCGGCGCCGCGGTGTACAATGAACAGGAGGGAAAATTTGAAAATTTCCTGGCAACACTGATCGGGATCGACTTTGCCCGCGAGCTCACCCTGCTTGACAACCTTGAGATCATCCAGGGCAAATGGGATCCCGCCCGCCAGGATGGCGTGCTTATCTGGCATGAGCTTGCAGCGGCGCTCAAAAAAAAACCGGGCGATGAGCTCACCCTTTTTGTAAAAGATATTGACGGCAATGCCTACCCCTACACGTTTACCATTACGGGCATACTCGGGCAGAAAAAGTCCGCGGGCCTTGAAGGCAAAGGGGTTATGCTGATATTCCCGCTTGTATACGCCGATTACCGGTTTCTTGCAGAAAAAACCGGCTATGAGGACTCACTTATGGAAATCGCCCTGTGGGGGAATGTCGATACGCAGCTTGCCTGGCTGCAGAAAACAGCGCAGGATGCGGGGCTGCAGCTTTTTTCCGCTGAGCAGGGCTTTGGAGTTCTCTACGGCATGGTTGATATCATAGACTTTATCGGGATGATACTGAAAGCCTTTGTCCTGATCGTCCTGCTTGTCGCGGGACTGAATGTCAATATGATGAGCTACTTTGACCGGCAGAAAGAGCTGGCGACGATACTGGCAATCGGGGCCAAGCCGCGCTGGATTGTGATGCTGCTGTGTATCGAGCTCATGCTGTTTGCAACTGCTGTGTACCTGGCTGCTCTGCTGGCATACTGGCTGTTGACCCTGCTGCTGTGGAGCGGATTTGATCTTGGCGAGCTTTCGACGCTTTTTGCCGGCCGCCTCATGTATATCAGCCTGGCGCCCTCATCGATTGCCGCCGGCTATGGAATTATTGTCTGCATTGTCGCTCTATCGGCCCTCTACCCCCTGTACCTGTGCACAAAAACAAACCCCATTGAAGTCTTCCGCGAGGAGAGCCTGTGATACAGCTCAGGATAGCGGCGCAGAATGTCATCAAGCACAGCTTGAGCACGGCGGTGCTTGTCATTATTTTTGCCGCTGCGGGATTCGCGCTCTACTGGTCTTTCGGATTCTGCAACTTTGTTATCGCGGTCATCAATGACTTCTCCCGCGACAGCTACGGCGATGTCGCCTTTCTCACCGAGTATGCCGAGGCCGGCAGGGTCAGAGAGCTGCTGCAGTTTCCGGCAATCGAGAAGGTTGTCTGCGAACGGGAAATCGCCGTGCTGTTTGACAATCCTGAAAACAGCGCCATGTCCGTGCTGGTCGAGCTGACGCCGGAAAACAGAAGCCGCCTGTATCGCTATATACGCCCGGTTGCGGGCAGGCTGCCTGAAAAGCCCGATGAGATCCTGATTACCAACTTTAAGCAGGAGGGCGTGTACAAAATCGGAGACCGTCTCTTTGCAACGACAGCCACGCCGCAGAAGATCATCAATGCCCTTGAGTACACGGTTGTCGGCATCGCCAAGACAACCGGCTTCAAAGCCTTCGGCTACGGCTTCATGGTGACCCGGGAGAGCATGGACCGCCTGCTGAACTCTTCGAGCCAGGTGAATCTTGTCTATCTGTTTCTCAAGGATGGCTTTCAAAAAAAGCAGCCTGTGGAGGAGCTGCGCGGCCGGGTGCTCCACAGTTTTGCCGCGAACGGCATTCTGGTCAAAGACAGCTGGACCACGCTTGAGCGCAATGAAAAAATGAGCATTTTTTCGCTGACGGTCATTGGCGTGCGGCTGATCGTGCTCTGCATACTGTTTGCCCTGGTCGGGGCAGTGATTGCCGCTGCCGTATGGATCTATGCTTTTAAAAGGCGCAGGGAAATATGGACCTATGTGAGCCTGGGGATGAAAGACCGGGACATAATGGTAACCTTTATCCTTGAATACTGGCTTATCGCTGCAATCGGGGCGGCGCTGGGCGGCTGCCTCGGGTATGCAAGCTCCCGTCTAGCCGATGCCGCGAATATCTGGCTGACCTTCTCCTATACCGTCACCACGCCGCTGCGCGCGCAGCTGGGCTGGGCTGACAGTGCCGTCATCGGCCTGTTTTTGCTGGTGACGGTTTTTATATGGATACAGATTCCGCTGCGCAGGATTATACGCGCAGTACCTTTCAGCTATTAGGATGATGCCATGAAACGAAAAGAACTTTTTTTATTCGCCCTGCTGATCGCTCTGTGTGCCGCGCCTGCCGCCGCAGCCCAGAATGCCCCGGGGCTGAGCCCGGCCGAAGGGCTTGAAATTCTGAAAAAAAGCGATGCCACGCTCATACCTGAGATGTGCAGCTATGAGCTTACCCTTACCACCACGCAAAAGCAGGAGTCTCCAAAGGTCAACAGCTTCAAGGGCTATAAAAAGGACCTGCAGAAAAATGTCATGATCGTCAAGGAGCCCAGGAGGATCGCGGGCAGCGTTCACCTGAGAAAAGACAATGTCATCTGGAGCTATTTTACCACCAATAAGCGGCTGACCAAAATGGCCTATCAGGCAATTTTTATGGGAACGCTGCTCAACTACGGGGATGTCATGGCAACCGAGCTTTCAACCGACTATGATGTCACGGCAGCAGTGCGCCAGGGCCAGGACTATGAGCTCACCCTGCAGCCCAAACAGGGCCATGAAGGCTATGGTAAAATTCTCCTCACCATAGACAGCACAACTCTTTTCCCCAAAAAAAGGCGCCACTATTCCCTGTCCGGGCTGCTGCTCAAAGAGTGCGACCATGCGCTCATCAGGCATGACGGCGCAAAAACAGTGCAGGTGAAAATGCTTTTTTATGAGCCCATGAAGCAGAGGACAACAGAGGTGGAGTTCAGCAATATCAAAATTCTAAGCGACATCCCCGAGAGCCATTTCAATGAAAACCTGATCAGGCAGCTGGGCGGGGAATAACCCCCCGGGCGGATGCCTGCGAAGCGCCGGCCATGGCCGGGTTCGGGCGTGAGGGCGGTGCTAGAGCATTTTTCTTTTTACTATAGCCCAAATAACACAGCACACAAAAAGGCCAGCAAAGTCTCTTTCTCGTCATGCCGGCGGACGCCTGCATCCAGGATTTTCATGTAGGGGCACGATGCATCGTGCCCCTACTCTGGACCCCGTTTTTCAACGGGGTGACGGCTTTTTAAAATCAGATCAAGCATGGAAGAATGATAGCGGTTACAGTATTTAGAAAAACGCGCTAAAAAAATAATTCCAGATAGGCCATGAGCTGATACTGCAGAGGGGAGCTGCCGAATTCAGAGCGGCCGCCGCCGAAAAAACAGTAGCTGCGAAGGCCTACGGTGGCATTCTGACTGGCAAAAGTATAGTAGACATCAGGGATCCAGATGAAGCTGCTGTCCTGCAGGTTTACCACCGCGCCATTGAGCACAGACAGATCCCTCATACACACGGAGTTGAGCAGCACAGCCCCGTATATATAGTCGCGTGAGTTTTTAAAGCTCTCGCCGGCTGACAGCACTGCGGTATGCACGCTGCCGCGGCTGTCCCGGAGGCTCTTTATATACTTTCGGTAGTCCTCATGCTCCCAGTTCTCCGTGTCAAAATAGTATTCTGCAAGAAGAGAGATCCCGTCGATCCACCCGGCCTCGGCAAAGGAATGCTGGATTCTCGCGCCTGCGACAAGCAGAAAAAACGAGTCGCCGCTTTCTTTTTTTGCTGCCGGGCCATAGGCGCCCGGCTCAATTTCATAGCGTTTTGTAGAGGTTTTCAGCTGCGACTCCACAAAAAGCGCAAGGTCGCTGAACTCTCCTGATGCGCAGACATACTCGAGCGAGGTCCCGTACAGCGGGCCGGCATCGGGCTGCATTTCTGCAAGCAAAAAACCGCTCAGGCTTTCAAAGCTGAAGGAAAGCTTGGGCACAACGGCCCAGTCCTCAACATCCTTCGGCCGGGGGCCATGCTCATCAGACTGAAGAACGACCAGCTCGGCGGTGATGGCGGAATTCAGCGGCGCGAGAATATGGGCAAACCGGTTGCCTTCAGCCTCAACCAGGGGGCGAAGCGGATCGCGCCGGTGGTTGAGAATATCGGAGGAGGGATTGAAAAAAGTGCCGCCCCCCCACTTTATATACTGCTTGCCGATTCTGGCCGTGACGCCGGTCATGCGCACATCAACACACAGTTCTTTGACCTTCAGCTGCGTCAGGCTTCGCCGGTCCGGGAAATAATCATCGGGAATATACAGGCCCTCAAGAGTTATGAGCCCGTTGATATACTCATTAAAGCTGTTTTTCGCTGTCAGGCTGCCCCTGTTGTAGAATCTGAAACGTTCAAGGCCGTAGCGGTTATCAGGGTTCAGGGCGGAATTTTCGCTCAGGGGGGCATAGCCCGACTCGCTGTACACAGAGGCCTTAAACTCCGCGGCACGGGCAGGGCAGGTCAGGGCCAGGGCAAGCACAACAAAGGAGAAAATTTTTTTCATACATGCGGTCTTTCCGTCAGCTTCACAGGCAGTGCGGCAAGCAGGAAACAGCGATCCCCTCCACGCCTGCTGCTTTGTAACGCATTCATGTTCAGGCAGGTTCAAACTATCACAGAAAAACCCGTTCGTTAAGAAAATATGCAAAAAAGCAATCGCGGCTTTAAAAACAGCAGAAAAAACTTAAGCAACTGCCTGTTTCATGAAATGGTAGTAACGGTCCATAATAGTATTCGCACCAGAAGCCTTGTCATCTGCAGCCGTCTTCCCGGCGAAAGCCGGGAACCAGTTGCAATAAGCTCTGGATTCCGGCCTGCGCCGGAATGACAAAATATGAAAACAATTATGAGACGATTACTATCAGGTGTACCGCTGGTCTCTCAACGCAGCTTTGCAACAGCCATGTCTGTATTTGTGCCCGTGGCAAAAATCAGCTATACTATCCGGGAAAAGCGGTCTATCCTCACAGACAAAGGATTCATGCATGATAGAGCTTACCGATGTCCATAAAACCTATCTGCTGGGCAAAACACGGGTTGCTGCCCTGAAAGGCATCAGCCTGAGCATTGCCCAGGGCGACTTTGTTTCTGTGGCAGGGCCTTCGGGAAGCGGAAAATCCACGCTTCTCAATCTCATTGGCTGCCTTGACCGGCCGGAGCGCGGCAGCATCAGCATAGACGGCGAGCGGGTCAGCACAGCAGACAGAAACAGGCTCGCGGAGATCAGAGCCCGGAAGATCGGTTTTATCTTTCAGTCCTTTAACCTCATCCCCGTGCTGAACATATATGAAAACATCGAATTTCCATTATTGCTTGCGCACAAAAAACCAGATGCCGCAGCCCGGCGCAAGCGCATCAGCAGGCTTATCGAGCAGGTCGGCCTGACCGGTCAGATCAAGCACCGGCCCGACGAGCTCAGCGGCGGACAGCGCCAGCGGGTGGCTATTGCCAGGGCGCTGGTCACGGGGCCGTCAATTCTGCTTGCCGATGAGCCGACGGCAAATCTCGACTCTGAAACAGGTCGCACGATTCTCGCCCTGTTGCGCAGCCTGAATGAGATCGATAAGGTGACATTGCTGATTGCAACCCATGATACAGACATCATGCAGTATGCCTCGCATATCTACCGCATTCATGATGGCCGCCTTGCCGCCGCAGCCGACCGCCCGCAGCACGCCACAGTTTGAAACAAGCCGCGCAATGACAGCTCACGCCTGTTGACTTTCCGTCTCCTGTCCTTATATTTTAACTGCATACACTACAGCAGAGAGGGAAAGCCCATGAGATTTGATAAATTCACCATAAAATCGCAGGAAGCGCTGACTGCTGCTCAGCAGATTGCCGAGCGGCATGAGCATCAGCAGATAGAGCCCGAGCACCTGCTGCTTGCCATTGTGCAGCAGGATGACGGCATTGCTAAAACCATACTCAAAAAGCTCGGCGCAGAGCCGCAGGCCGTCGCCGCAAAAATTGAGGACTCGCTGAAAAAGCTGCCCAAAGTATCGGGCTATGGCGCGGGCGAAGTGTACCTGTCGCCGCGGAGCAAAAAAATACTGGACACGGCGGTCAAGGAGGCCCAGCGGCTCAATGACGACTATGTAAGCATCGAGCATATGCTCGTGGCTATTGCCGAAGCCCATGACACGCAGGCCTCAAAAGTGCTTGCCTCGCTGGGCGTCAGCAAAGACGCGCTTTTCAAAGCCCTTACGGAAATCCGCGGGACGCAGCGCGTCACCGACCAGAACCCCGAGCAGAAATACCAGGCCCTGCAGCAGTATGCCCGCGATCTCACCGAGCAGGCCCGCTCCGGAAAGCTCGACCCGGTGATCGGCCGCGATAGCGAAATCCGGCGCGTGGTGCAGGTACTGTCGCGCCGCACTAAGAACAACCCCGTGCTTATCGGAGAGCCGGGCGTGGGCAAGACCGCCATTGTTGAGGGCCTTGCCCAGCGCATCATAAACGGCGATGTGCCCGAGGGCCTGAAAGACAAGCGCCTTGTGTCCCTTGACCTCGGGGCCATGCTGGCCGGCGCAAAATACCGCGGCGAGTTCGAGGACCGGCTCAAGGCCGTGCTCAAGGAAGTGGAGGACGCAAGCGGCCAGATCATCATGTTCATCGATGAGCTGCACACCGTGGTGGGCGCGGGCGCTGCAGAGGGCGCGGTTGATGCCTCCAATATGCTGAAACCAGCCCTTGCCCGTGGCGAGCTGCGCTGCGTCGGGGCGACCACGCTCAATGAATACCGGAAATATATCGAAAAAGATCCGGCTCTGGAGCGCAGGTTCCAGCCCGTGCTGGTGAAGGAGCCTTCGGTTGAGGACACGATTTCAATTCTCCGCGGCCTGAAGGAGCGCTATGAGGTGCATCACGGCGTGCGCAT
>JAFGCP010000289.1 GCA_016932595.1 Deltaproteobacteria bacterium | reverse complement strand
CCGTAGGACGGACAAAGAACCTGTTTAACCTGCAAAACCTTTTTGTGCCGGACACGCTTCGCTTTGTACCGGCCTACACATTCAACTCTCGTTAGGTTCGTGTCCGGCTTTTGATCCCTTTTCAATGGGAAGCTGTGCTAAGTAAAAGAATAAAGGGGGCAGAATAAAGGAGACGGCTCCAATACAGTTCGGTGCTTTAATTGCGAGTGATACAACAGTCAATAAATTTGGTTTCATGAAGGACACTAAAACAGAAAAAGGGGCGCATCAGGATTTATATGGACGCCCCCAAGCCCTTTTCTGGCAAACAATCTCCGACGCCTTCCGCCGCATCTGGCATGAGTATAAAATGTAAAGGCAGAAACATAAAAAAAGCGGTATCGTGTGATGCCGCTTTTTTTATAGATATCTACCGCTCAAAAAAAATCCGTAGGGTGGGCTGCGCCCACCATTCCAATCTGTGGTTAATGCAGCCCCCCCTGCAAACAAGCAAGAGCCCCCCTTAAAGTCAGGAGCATGCGTAGTATTCAATGCACTGCAAGAGCCGTATACGGCCGCACTGCCTTGTTAATTTTTTCCGCGATTTTCACCTGTGCCGTTTCAAGGTCATAATGGGCCTGCAGGTTCATCCAGCTCTGCGCATCGGTTCCAAAAAAACGGGCAAGCCGCAATGCCGTATCAGCGGTAATGGCCCTCTGCCCGGCAACGATCTGGCCGATGCGGCGCTGCGACACGCCGATGGATTTTGCAAGCCGGTACTGCGTGATGCCCATCGGCTTCAAAAAATCCTCCAGCAGTATTTCACCCGGATGCACCGGCGCCATGTCTCTTCTTGCCATACGTATTTCTCCCGCTAGTGATAGTCGACTATTTCAACAGTATGGGCATTGCCGTCCCGCCAGTCAAAGCATATCCGCCACTGGTCATTAACCCCAAGGCTCCACTGCCCTGCCCTGTCGCCGCTGAGCTTTTCAAGCATGTTGCCCGGCGGCACGCGCAAAAAATCAAGCGTAGCTGAGCCGTTCAACTGCTTGATTTTCCGCAGCGCCACACGCTGCATATCCCGCGGCAGGCGTTTGGAATACATGCCCTTGAAAATCTTTTCAGTTTCAGCGCACTTGAAACTTTTGATCATAATTCAACAGTAGCATGAAGCGTTAGTATCGTCAAGCGTTATTAATAAGTCTGGTAATTTTAATATTCCTTCTTGCTTTGGAAAGGACGTCTTAAACAAAGAGCGGCATCGATGGATGCCGCTCTTTGTTTTACCGATTCATACCCCCTAAAACATAATTGAGTTTGCAGGGTGAGTGCAACCCACCATTTAAAATTTCTTGATGCAAGAACTTAAAATAGCAAGAACAGGTTCCATGAAAATCTTTTTCCGCTTGTACGCTACAACGCTAAAAAATACGTTCCTCCATTTTCATAATTACGCTTGTATTACGAAATTATGCCTCAAATTGGTGGGTTGCGCCCACCCTACCGGCTGCAACACCCTTTGGCAGGAGGGATATTTTTTTAAAGTAATCCCTCATTGTATGAAAGCAAGGCCTGTAGTCTGCATGCGCAAAAAGGTTCCACACAGGAGGCGTTTCCTGTTACAATGTGATTTTATTTTTACATCAAACAGATATGACAAAAAACAACCTCACCATCTCATTTGCAACCCTTGGGTGCAAGGTCAACCAGTACGACTCGGGCGCCATGGCCGACGCGCTGCGGCGGGAAGGATTCCGCATTGTTTCCACTGCCGCCGGGGCAGATATCTGCATCATAAACACCTGCGTGGTAACCGAGAGCACGGAAGCCCAGTCGCGCCAAATCATTCGCCGGGTGCTGCGCGAGCAGCCCGGCTGCCGCGTCATTGTAACGGGCTGCTATGCCCAGAAATCGGCGCATGAGCTGCAGGCGCTGTCCGACCGGGTATCGGTTATCGGCAATACGGAAAAAAAAGATATCGCCGCTTTTGTTAAAGCGCTTCAGGAAGGCGGGGCTTCGTTTACTGAGGTGTCGGATATCGCGGCGGAAAAAATTTTTACCACGCCTGCCTGCACCAGGCTTTTTGACCGCACGCGGGCATTTCTAAAAATTCAGGACGGGTGCAACAGCCGCTGTACCTACTGCATCGTGCCCTCGGTACGCGGCCCGAGCCGCAGCCTGCCTGCAGGTGAAGTCAAAAACCGGATAATCGAATTACAGCAGCAGGGCTACCGCGAGATTGTGCTCACCGGCATACATCTCGGGGCCTTCGGCCTGGATGCCCGCCCCCGGACAAGTCTTGCGGAACTTCTTGAAGGACTTGAAAACGATGAAGCTCTGGCCGGCATGCGCCTGCGCCTGAGCTCCATAGAGCCCGCGGAATTCACTCCGGCCCTTATAGACATAATCGCCCGGTCAAAGCTCATCTGCCCCCACTTTCATATTCCTTTGCAAAGCGGCGATGCCGATGTATTAAAAAAAATGGGGCGGCCCTACAGCCCGCTGCTTTTCCGTGATCTTGTTATGGGTCTTACAGCAGCCATACCAGGACTTAATATCGGCATCGACGTCATTGCCGGCTTCCCCGGCGAAACAGACAGGGCTTTTGACAATACGGCGGAACTGCTGCAGGAGCTGCCTGCAGGCTATTTGCATGTATTCCCCTATTCCCGGCGCTCGGGCACGCCGGCGGCTGATTTTACGGACCAGGTGGCAGAGCAGGTCAAAAAAGAGCGGGCGCTGCGGCTGCGCCGGATATCGGATGAAAAACGCCGCTGCTTTTACAATGGCCATGCAGGCGCCATTATGCCGGTGCTTGTCGAGAACCGCCGCCATAAAAAAACCGGCCTGCTTCGCGGCATATCCCGCAACTATATTCCTGTGCTTTTTGAGGGGCCGGCCAGCCTTGCCGGGAAGGAGGTGCCTGTGCGGATTATGACAACGGACATGGACGAGCCGCAGGGTGTTCTCAGCACAGAAACAACCATATAAGCGTCCGCTATTTTTTGATGCTATCGTAAAAAATCGAAAATTCAACAAAATCGTCATACCGGCGAAAGCCGGTATCTAGAAATTTTCGGCAGGCACAAAACACTGGACCCCGGCTTTCGCCGGGGTGACGATTTTTTTTCGACTTCATTTTTTTAACTTTTAAAAATTAGTTTGTTTATCCCCCTTCGAAAAAGAGGGGATCTTTTCGACCCCCCCTCTTTTTTATGGGTTCCTGTATTGGCCAACACAGCTGCTCCTCTCGGGCAAAACATCAAAGCAGCATTTAAACTTTTGATTTTTTTGACAAAATTTATTATATACTAATGGTAGTAGTATTCGGGTATAAAATAATTTTATTCCATTCATGCACTGCGGGTTTTTAAACATACTGCTTGAGGGGTGCGCACAATGATCGATATCGGGGATTTCAACATCAACAGGCGCGGTAAATTTCGCGCCAAAACCAGGCTGAACGCCCAGTACTTCATAAAAAAACACAGCTCGCAGTATCTTGATTGCCAGATCGTCAATCTAAGCCGCACTGGCGCTGCAGTCAGCATGCCCCTGGCCGAAAAGCCAAAAAGCGGCGTTATTATGTTTCTTGATATCTATATACCGAAAACACTTACGCATGTCTCTGCTCAGGCTGAAATCAAGCGCGTTGAACAAAGGGAGACGGAAATTATCTGCGGCGTCAAGTTTACAGAACTGATCAGCCAGTCCGTATTTGAACAGCTTACCAAATAGCTTGCTGCAGCCCCCGGACTCCGGCCGTGCGCAGCATGAACGGCCACAGACTCAGAACAAACAAATTCTATTGTAAAATCTTCAAAAAAAGTATCTAATAGACCCATTAAAATACACCTTCAGCAGTCACCTACATATAAGAAGATTTCCATGAAACGCAAACCCGCGCTCATGCGCTTCACAACTGCAATATCTCTGGCCCTCGGGCTGCTTTTTTTCCTTGCCGTGATCGTCACAATCCAGGAGCAGAGGCTCCAGATAGCCCTGATCGGTTTCCTCATCGGCGCAGCATTAGTATGGCTTGTGTATCTGGCTATCTGGTTCATCGGAAGCGGCGTGAGCAGAACCATGTTTCCGGGATTGTCACGGCTGCTTATTATGAAGCTCAAGCAGAAGGCGCACCTGAGCCTGTCCGGCTACCAGGAAAAAATGTTCATAGAAACCATTGGGGCTTTTCTCACCATATCCTCGATTCTCGGTCTGGCTGCCTGTGCCTTCTTCATCATTTCCGGCATCCTCTATATCGTGGGACGTCTCAACTGGTAATCAGCCATGAATCAACCCTTTACCCGCGATGACCTGCGCCGGAAAGGCGCGGAAAAAATAAGCGGCGGCAGATGGGCCAATGCCGACCTGCTGCTCTACACGCACTCTGACGGCGTCTGGGTCGTGAAAGACTTCATGCCCTGCTCGCCTTTCATCCGGAAAACATGGGGGGCCTGGATGGCGGCCCGCGAACTCAGGGCCCTTGTGCACCTGCAGGGCATACCCGGCATTCCCGCAGACCCTTTTGCCCTTGACACCTATGCATTCTGCTACCGTTTTGTACCGGGCACAAACCTGAAATACATCCGGCGCACGAATCCCCCGGGCGCAGACTTTTTTCTCAAGCTTGAACAATCGGTGCGCCAGATGCACCAGCGGGGCATTGTGCATCTTGACATTCGCTATATGCGCAACATTGTGGTGAGCGACACGGGCGATCTGCTGCTGCTTGATTTTCAGACCTGCCTGTTTCTTGGCCGCATACCGCGCTGTATGCACCAGTTTCTCAAAAACATCGACATCTCCGGCGTTTACAAGTGCTGGAAACGGGTCAGCGGAAAAACCATCGACCCTGAGCGCCTGGCGTTTCTCAAAAAAATGGAAAAAAGACGCTCGCTGTGGTTTTTTAAAGGCTATCCGCTGGGAACGCGGGCATCGCGGCGCTGACAGCCCCAGCGGGCGCAGCACCCACGGCGCTATGAACCTCTTACCTGACTGATTATGACACCACGATCACCTATTCGCTACAGGCTTGAATATGCAGGGCTGCTCCTGTTCAATGCCGTCCTGCGGGCCCTGCCAGACAGAGTCGCCATAGGCCTTGGGAGAAAAGCCGGGGCGCTTGCGGGAACATTTTTCAGGGCGCGCGTTCGCCTTGCCCATGAAAACCTTCAGATCGCTTTCGGCGGCAGTCTTTCTCATGCGCAGCGGCAGGATATTATCGAAAAGCTTTTTCGCATGCTGGGCGAAGGTTTTGTCGAGTCGGTCATCAGCTCCCCGGCCGATATAACCAGAAACCTTGCCATTGAGGGTATGGAGCATCTTGAACATGCTCTTGAAAAAAAAAGAGGGGCGATAGTTCTCGGACCGCATATGGGCATGTGGGAACACGCCGCAGCGGCCTTCGGCCAGCGCTTCGATACTGCGGCAACACTGTACAAGCCGCTGAAAAACCCCTATGTCGACGGCTATGTCATCCGCACCCGCGGCCTGGGAAAAATAAAGCTTATATCAAGCAAAAACGGGCTGCGCCAGCTCTACCAGTCCCTGAAAAAAGGGGCCATGGTCTGCCTGCTCTTTGACCAGAACGCAGGCCGCGACGGCTTGCCTGTGCCCTTTTTTGGCAAAATCGCTTCGACCTATTCCGCACCTGCCGCTTTTGCCTTGAAAACGGGCTGCGCCATTGTGCCGGCCTATACGATCAAAGAGCCGGGCTTCAGGCGCAACCGCATGATTATTGGTGAGCAGTTTCCCCTTATCCAGACAGGGGATATGGAAAAGGACATCATCGCCAATACCCGCCAGTATAACGCCTTTATCGAGGACCTGGTGCGCCGGCATCCCGAGCAGTGGTTCGGCTGGCTGCACCGCCGCTGGAAGCTGCCCCGGGCTTTTGCCAAAAACGATACCGCCGCTGAATAACCGTAAAAAAAGGGCGCCGGAAAAAAGTTACCTGCTCCGGCTTTTCAGCAGCTGCAGCAGTTCCTGAACACGCTGCGGTGTCGGGATGGCATAGGGGCATTTTTCGACGCATGCGCCGCATCCGGTGCATTTTTCAAGGGCCGGCAGCATCCGCTGTGCAAGCTCAAGGGTGTAGGCAACATCATCGCTCATGGGCTTCTGCCATGTTTTCATATGCAGCATATGCACAAAGGGAATCATAATGCCATTGGGGCATGGCATGCAGTAGGAGCAGCGCCTGCAAAACTCCTTCCCGAGCACCGCCACTTCATCCTCCAGCCGCTGCAGCTCCCCGCCTGAAAGGGGCTGCCGCTCTTTAAAAACAGTGAAGTTTTGTTCAAGCTGCTCAATCGACATCATGCCGGGGGTCACAACGCCCGCTGGATGATTAAAGAAAAACCGCAAGGCAAGCTCCGTGCTTTCGATAACGCCTCCGGCAAGCGGTTTCATGACCGAAGTCGCCACCCCCAGCGAAGCCGCCTTTGCAAGAAGGCCATCAAGAGGTTCCTGTTCAATAATATTAAAGGGAAACATGGCAAGTTCAAACTCACCTGTATCGAGGGCATCAGAAAGCGTTTTGGGGTTGTGGCTGGTAATGGCAATATGGCCGATGCGGCCCCCGGCCTTCTGCTCCTTAAGAAAGAAAAGGGGCTCCTTCATCACCATTTCCAGTTCACCCGGCTGATTGACGGCATGAAAACCATAGAAATCTATGAACGGGAGCTTGAGCCGCTCAAAACTCCGCTCGAAATCCTGGCGGAATGCATCAAGACCCGTTTTATAACTTGCCGAGCGCGAGGTGATCACGAAATCCTTCCCGCGCCTGGACAGCACGCGCCCCAGCTTCTCTTCGCTGTCCTGATAGGCCGAAGCCGTGTCAAAATACTGTATACCAAGGTCAAGGGCCCTTTGAATCAGGGCATCAGAGACCTCCGGCGCAACACGCGGCAGGTACATGGCCCCGAGGCCAAGCTCCGCAACTTCAAGCCCTGTTGAGCCAAGCTTTATTTTTTTCATGGCAACTCCTGAAATTTTATTGCATAAGGCTGTCGACCTGTGGATACTCACTGCTATCTAAGAGCGTGTATGAAAAGTCGTTTAATGTCATCCCGAACAAAGTGAAAAACCCCTGAATTCATTACAACTGCGGAATTCTTCGCTGCGCTCAGAATGGGCAAAAAGAAGGGGCTTTGGCTTTTCGTACAGGCTCTAAAATTAACAGTAAAGTATGCCCGGGGGTCATGTCAATATATTTAAAATTCGCGCTGTTTCAGTGCGCCATTATCATCCCGTTCCTCTCGGGGGCAGCCGCCCGTGCGCGGATAGCAAGTCCGCAGGATCTGAGCCGCAGGCTGGTGCGTATTAATATAATCGGCATCGAGCCGCTCATTGTGCTGTGGTGCACATGGGGCCTGACGGTATCGGCGGGCTGTATGATTTTGCCGGTCTGCGGGCTCGGGCTTATTGTGCTTGGCGTACTGGCAGGATCGCTTGCCGCAAGCATGATGAGGCTTTCGGGCAGGCGGCGGCAAACGTTTCTCATCTCCTCGTCCCTGGCAAACCATGGATTCACCATGGGCGGTTTTCTCTGCTACTTTTTTCTGGGAGAATCGGGGCTGGGGCTTTCGGTGATTCTGGTGCTGTATTTCATCCCGTATGTGTACTGCCTGGTATTCCCCTATGCACGGACTGATGCCGGCCAAAGGATATCATTCAGGGGGTTTTTCAAAAAAATCATGTTCGATACCCAGAACATGCCGCTGTTTGCCATGGCAGCGGGGCTGCTTCTGAACGCAGCGGGTATCACAAGGCCCGCCATCGCCTTTCCCCTGGACGCCTTGCTGCTGGCGTCGATTTCCCTGTACTACCTGACGCTGGGAATAAGCTTCACGCGAATGGATATGAGGGGCATCCGCAGGGAACTCGCGGCGCTCTCAGTCATCAAATTCATCATCGTGCCCGGAGCGGCCTTTGCTGTGCTGAGCCTGCTCCCGCTTGACCCTGCGCTCAAAGCGGTCATTCAGCTTCAGGCTTTTATGCCGGCAGCCATCTTTTCAATGGTCACTGCCGTGCTTTTCGACCTTGATACCGACCTTGCCTCGGGGCTTTTCGTCTGTAACACGATTGTATTTCTGGCGGTGATACTGCCGGCCATATTTTTATTTAAGGAAGTACTGTTTGCCTGGTAAGTCAACAACCACCCGCATAGCGGGTGGCTTGATTTCGCCCTGAAAGGGCGGAAGCAAAAAACACGGCGTTTTTGAGTTGCCTTCTTAAGAAACCATCGCCATAGGCGATGGTTTTCGAAAGACAATACCCGCGCACAACCTCGCGCCGCAACAAAACCGCATAACAGAATGGGGATCATGCTTCCCCCGCCGCTGAGCGGCATAAAAAAAGGTGGGCATTTCTGCCCACCCGTACTGCTCATCTGCTTTGAAGCTTTAATTCTGCCATTGCCCGTTGCGGTACATAAAAATAGCTTTGACGGGCGACTGGCTCACGATATCAAAAGGACCTTTTTTTGCCGCATCCGGCGTCATGCCATGATGCCGAAACCTTACCTCATTGTAGGAAAGAATGCCGACATATGTTTTTTTTGCTGCATCGGCTAATTTCACCTTTGTGCTGAAGGTATCGCTGAACCCGTCATACTCTGCTATAAAGCCCTGATCAGCTTTCCTGTACTGCATTTTTTTGGCTGCAAACTTTGTTACTATTTGCATCCACTCCCTGCAAAAGGATTCAAAACCCTTCTCGACAGTCAGGCTATCAGATGCTCGCACGGCCCCGGGTGCTACTACCGCCAGGCACAACATGCCAAAGAGGCACAGTTCAAAAAGTCTTTTTTTTGCCAGCATTACTCGGCAACTTTAAATTCAACGCGCCGATTCATCATGCGGCCCTTTTTGGTCTTGTTGTCGGCAATGGGATTTGCTTCGCCGTTGCCCACTGCGGTGAAACGCTCAGCCGCAAGGCCCTTGCCAACCAGGTAATCCTTTGCCGCCGCAGCACGCTTCTCGGAAAGCTTCTGATTATACTTCTCCGGGCCCATATCGCAGGTGTTGCCCTCAATGGTCACATTCTTCCCGGCGCATTCGGGCTTCTGCAGCGCTGCTGCCGCCTCGTCAAGAATCGGATAGTATTCAGCCTTGATCTCGGCCTTGTCGAAGTCAAACTGAACCGAATTGATTACGATCTTGTCACACACGGGTGCTGCTGCCACAACGGGCTCAGGCTTGGGCTCATCCTTGCATACCAGATAGCCTGTTATGCCGCCGATCAATGCACCGGCTGCGCCGCCGATAATGCCGCCGCCAAGCCTGTTATCATGAGTGGGGCCCATGTCGCCAATAATAGCGCCTGCCGTGCCGCCAACTGCAGCACCTGCGGCCGCTCCAACACAGGCGCATTTTGCGCGTTTACTCATGGTCGAGCAACCGGTGAACACGAACAATGCTGCAACCATTAAAACAATAGCCTTTGACTTCATGTTTTCCTCCTTCTTTAAATAAGTTAACGGATTTTTGTTAAACTCTTTGCCAACAAAGTCTTTAAACTTAAATTCATATACCATATAACATAATAAAAAAAAATATTCAATGGAATATTTTTGAACATAATAAGGTAAGGTTCTATATGCCCCTACCCTGATTTTCAAGGTGGTGAGTCTGTTGTTCGCAGGGCTGCGACAAGTTTTGAAAATTTAGAAAAATAATATTTTTCAAGGTATCCTCTCGAATGAAGCGTCATCTGACGGGTGCGGCTGAAAAGCACGTCAAAAGTATCTCTTCCCGTTGCATTCACCTTGAGGTTAATCGTGATAGTTGTTGCGCGCTCATCCTGCGGTGCAATACGTATGGCAATATGGGCAACAGCCTGGCTCCAGAACATACCGGTATCATCATGGGCATAAAGCCCGATATCTCCCGGCACGATATTGCGCTGCAGACTTATAAACCCGCTGTCTTTATCGGCGGTGGTCACAAGTTCGCCATCCTGCGTCACCGTCTCTAACAATTTTTTCCAGGCAATGTCATACGGCACAGAAAATGTCCTGCTATTATCAACCGCAGGGGCGACCTTCGGAGGATAGGTTGCGCACCCTGCGCTCATCACACACATCACACATGCTAAAATCGGTGCTGCATGCCACCGCGACTGTTGGCGTCTGAGTTTCATACATATGATTATTAATGATACTGGCTTTATTAGTCAAGGAGTTTATCAAAAAAATAAGCACTGTATAAATTTTTTCAGGACCATAGTCAAAAAACACTCCTCGCAGCTCATGCCATGATGCGGCAGGCTGCGAAAGAAGGGGGTGAAAGCGCGTATACAGCAAGCCGTGTTCGCGAAAACAGGGACACGTGTACCTGGTCCTGCCTTAAAACCCCGCTTTGTAAACGCAGAGCAGCACTCTATCCCAGCTACACATAGGGCTCAATGGGTACAAAAAAGCCTTGCCCCTGTTGACAAAAAATGCAGTGCCTGATATCGATTTTTACAGCCGGTAAATTTTAAAAGCTGCAACAATCAGATTAAGACCCGCCTGTGTTGAACCGATATAATTAATTTGGCGGGAACATGGGTAAACGACAACTTTCAATTGACTTGTATGCTTTTTAGCTTAATAATGATTTTATAATATAATAGTTTTGTTTGCAGGCGCTATCCGTGCTGATATTGGCAAAGTGATTTGTGCTTATGCTGCAGCTCACTACCCATAAAGCTGCACAGAGAGCTCCCGGGGGTAAAGATACAAAGCAGTCGCTCGGATACAGCGAGGGCAAGGGAAAAAAGTCATGCAGGAAAACAGGCTCGCATCCACCAAGCCTCGGTCAAAGGCCACCATACTTGTTGTGGATGACAGCCCTACCATAAGAAAACTTGTTTCAATGACCCTTGAAAGCAGGGGATACTGCGTTGTTGTCGCCTGCGACGGCGTAGATGGGCTTGCAAAAATGCAGGAAGGGGTTCCCGACCTGATCCTCTCTGATATCTCCATGCCCAGGCTTGACGGCTATCAGTTCTGCAAAGTCGTTAAAAGCAACAAGGAAACAAAACACATTCCCGTTATAATGCTCTCCGGCAATGACGGCCTTTTCGACAAGGTCCGCGGAAAAATGGCAGGTTCTGCAAATTACATCACCAAGCCATTTGAGCCGAACCATCTGGTAAAAGAAATTGAGAAGTTTGTTAAAACAGACAGAGCGCCTGCGCCTCCCCCCCCCGCAAAAAAGTCTGCAGCAGCGCAGGCGCCGGCTACAGCCGGCAGGGGAATCGCTGTTAAGCCCGCCGATGCTGAAGCGGCCAAACAAATTTCAAAAAAACTTTCTGGAATTTATATACCAACGGCTATGCCTTCCGGAAGCACCGGCGCAAGCCAGGCCCTGCCCAACGGGGCTGTGCCGGCCGGCGTTGGAGAAAAACAAACGGCTCCCGGTGGCGCACCACCTCCGGCGCCGGCAGCAAAACGGCCCATGCCAAAACTGAATGATGAGCCGGAAATAAAAATTTTCTATCACAGCGAATCTGCCGCTGCGCCGCCCCCCGACCAGGCAGGCGCTCCTTCTCCGGCAAACAGGGCTTCTGATGGGAGCGGGCAAAAGCGGGCTGCGGCGCCGGCAGCAGCCGCACCGGCCCAGGCTTCAAAAAATATTTCTCCGCCAGCGGCTGGTGTGCAGAGCCAGCCTGTCCGGAGTGCGCCTCCCGGCGCGGAGGTGCGCCATACAGCGCCACCTGCGGCACAACCTTCTGCTGCGCCACGCGCAGCCGCTCAAACACAGCCCGGCGGCATAAAAGCATCCTGTCCCGGATGCGGCACCATCTATACGAATATAAAGCCTGAGCATATCGGCAAGTATGCGCGCTGCAAAAAATGCCAAACACGCTTCCTGATCAGCTAGTTCGGCGCCAGATGAATTCTGCTCTGCGCATTGCAGCTTGTTTCACCAGTACCCGTTGCCGGAAAAGAATGTAATTTAATACAATCAATTAAAAAGCATTGCTTTTTAAGTTGAAAAACGGTTAAATTAAAAAAACACGTATTTTGTAAACCTTGCAACAGCCAGAGGAATGTCATGGCCGAAAAAGCCATCTTAGTGGTAGATGACAACCAGCCTGAACTTGCAATGATGCAGGTACTGCTGAAATCAAAAGGCTTTACCGTTATCACCGCAATTGACGGTGAAGAGGCTATTGCCAAGGCAATGGCGCTGCATCCCCGGCTGATTCTGCTTGATGTCATCCTGCCGAAAAAAAATGGTTTTCAGGTGTGCCGTCAATTGAAAACAGCGCCGGAGACCAGGGATATTAAAATAATCATGGTCACCCAGAAAAATCAGGAAAGCGACCGTTTCTGGGGCCTCAAGCAGGGGGCAGACGACTACCTTACAAAACCCCTGAAGGATGAAGCGCTGCTGTCTTGCATTGCAAAGCATATGTAACAACCGTGGATGCCCGCAGAAAGCCCGGGGTTTGCCACAGAACAAGCACTGATCAAGGATGAAAAATTGATGCAGAGCGATCAATCAATTCACCATATTGCGCTTACCTGCCCGCACTGCGGCAAGCACTATAAAAAAGTGCCCTATGAGGCCATAAAAAAACATCAATTTGCATTCTGCAAACAGTGCAATAAAAAATTCCGCGTTGACCCGTCGGCACTGGAAGACGCTCTCAAACAGGCTGAACGCGCCCTTGCCGGACAGAGCGTGGAAAGTGCGGCAGTACCAGACCAGTACAAACAAGGAGCACAAGACCAGCAGGATGAGCCTGCATCGGCCCCGGACCACACAGCACAGAGTCCTGACGCACGGATCATTCCCGGCCTGCAGCATATCGTGCAACAGGCTGCAGCGGCAGCACAGGATTTGCTGCCGGAGCCGTCCGCAGAAAAGGAGCAACGTGACGGCGGCGGGCTGGCAAAGCTTTTTGACTCACAGCAAAACCCGGCGGAAGAACAACCGGGCATGCAGGGTTCTTTTCAACACGACATGGACAGGCTTGCCGCAACAATAGATGAAACATTTTCTCAGCCGCAAGAGCACCATCCGGATGAGGCAACAGCAGGGGTTGCCGGTGCACCTGTTTTTAGCGGCAGCGAGCAGTTTGAGCCCAGCCTTGAAACCGCACTGCCCTATCCTGCCCCTCCATCTGTATCCGGTCGTAAGGAGCCGGAAGACAGTGCTGCCGTGGAACCGGTCCCCGGTCAGCCGGATGAGCCTGCTGCAGAAGAACACCGTGAGCGGGAATCTCGTGAAAATTCCTTGATCCGGCAGCAGGGCGCCGATGCGCCACTCACACGTGCCCCCGGCCCTGCAATCACTGAAGAAACCATGGCCGAAGACCTGCCGGGGCCTGCATCGGCAGAAACTGCCATTGAGGATGAGACCTTTGAAGCAATCATGAAAGAGTTGGGTGGCCAGACTACCCTTGAAACTGCTGCAGAGCAGGAGCCGCCGGAGGAACCCCCGGCCGAAGATATGCCGGTTCCGGCATCAACAGAAAGTGCCATTGAAGACGAGACCTTTGAAGCAATAATGAAAGAGTTGGGTGGCGAGCCCCCCCTTGAAACTGCTGCAGAGCAGGAACCCCCGGCCGAGGCCCTGCCGGTTCCGGGGTCAACAGAAACCGCCTTTCAGGATAAGACCATTGAAGAACTGATTGAAGAGCTGGATATCGAGGCTCCTCTGGATATTGATGCGGACCAGGAGCCAGTTGAAGAACCCCTGGCAGAAAACGGGATTGTCGCAACACAGGCAGAGAGTGCTGCCAGCGAGGAGACCCTTGATGAATCCCTGATCGAAGAACCGGACAGTGAACAGTTCGAGCAGGAAAGCGCTTACGCCATCCGGGAGCAGGGGAAACCCCTTGCTGCAACAAACCGGGACTTCCCGGCTTCACCGGGAGATACCGCGGCAAACCGTGACGTAGCAAGCATGCTCAAAGATATTGTGCTGCCGTCGGCCGATATCAGGGAAGGAATGGAGCAGTTCGTGCTTTTTTCCCTGGGAGAGCAGCTGTTTGCAGCGCCGGTTGCCAATGTTGCGGAACTCAGCCTGCCGCCGGATTTTATCATGCTGCCCAATACACCGCAATGGCTGCTCGGCATCGCCAATATGCGCGGAGAGATTATTTCCATAGCAGACCTCAGAGGCTTTCTCAGCATGGATCAGGAAAGCATCAAAAAAACATCCCGCATGATTATCGCGCAGACACTGGACCGGCGGATGATGGTCGGGCTGATTGTCGGCAGGATCAACGGCATACACTATTTTGCTACTGACGACATACTCCCCTTTGAGCAACAGGCGCCAGGCCAGGCCGCGGCATATATAAGCGGGACCTGTGCGTTTGAGGATACCGTTGTGGCAATTCTTGACCTTGAAAAATTGCTGCAGTCCCCGAAAATGGGGCAATTCCAATAATACAAAAACAAATAAAATCTTTATTGGCAAAGGAGTATGAGAATGAAATCGACAAGCGGAAGCGCACGTGCCGAATTGAGCGAAAAATCCGGAGGCACCTCGTTTAGAAGCATCAAAAAAAAGCTCTACGTTTCATTCGGCGGTCTGATTCTGATTTTTTTTCTGGTCAGCCTGGGAGCCATTGGCAGCCAGCTCTATCTCCAAAACAGCGTAACAAATCTTCTCGATACGGAAATTCGCTTTTCGGAACTGTTGAAGGCTTCCGAGTCAGGGCTGCAGACGGCGCAGGTGCTCGAGCATGATTTTTTCGCCAATTACCGCGAACGCGGCTTCGAAGCGGCAAAAGCCATGCTCAGTGAAGCGGACGACCAGTTTCAAGCCATCCATAAAAACCTCCTGGGCATCCGGCAGCTGAACATCGGGCCGGGGAATATCGATAAAGCGGAGGAATGCGACAAGACAGTATCCCTCTACCAGTCAGGGCTGCGCACTGCCGTGGCCATTATTGAAAAACGTATCGCTCCTGACGGCCCGGAGTCTCAGCTGCGGACCGCGGGGCAGGCGCTGGAGGATTTTTTTCATTCACGCAGCATGAACGCTGCCGGCATTCAACTTATGCGCATGTATGAGCAGCGGTATCTCATGGGCGAAAGCAAAGCGGGGGGAATACTTGCCGATACTATTGCGCAGATAAAAAACCAGATGGAAACGGCCCGGCTCTCCGACGGCGACGGGGAACAGCTCAACCAGCTCTGCACCGTCTATGCATCGGCCCTGCAGAAAGCCAGAAATATGGATGCGCAGCTGCAAAAAACCATTGCCGACTACCGCATCAGCGACAGTAAAATCAGGCCAATGCTCCTGTCCCTTCATGCTGCCGCAACCCGCGCAAAAAATACGGCAATTGCTGATATGAAAAAACTGGCCCGTATCACGCTGGGCGCCACCGCTGCGGCCTTTTTGTTCGTTCTTGTTATCGGCTTTGGAGCAGCAGGGCAGCTCGCCAGGGGCATCACCCGCCAGGCGCAGAATATTATGGGCATTTTCGACAAAATAAGCATTGGAGACTACAGCGCCCGCGCTCAGGTTACCTCAAACGATGAACTGGGCGCCATGGCACGGTCCCTCAACACCATGCTTGATAATATTTTCGAGCTGATTCAAACCAGGGAAGAGCGCAACACCATGCAGGCCTCGCTGATGAAACTGCTTGACGATGTGAGCGGCATCGCCGACGGCGATCTCTCCAAGGAGGCTGAGGTTACCCAGGACTTCACCGGCGCCATCGCCGATGCTTTCAACTTCGCCATCATGCAGCTGAGGCAAATTGTCCACAGCGTTCAGGATTCGACCTTCAAGGTCGGCTTGTCGGCAAGCGAAATTGCATCAGCCGCTGAAAAACTCGCCAAAGAGAATGAAACAACCGCCGCGCGTATCGTTGAAACCGCGGCGACAGTAAAGGAAATGGCGCTTTCCGCCCGGAATGTTTCAGAAAACGCCATACAGTCGGCGGCAGTATCCGATCAGGCGCTTGATACTGCGAAACAGGGCGCTCAGGCCGTGCTCGACACCATCGACGGCATGAACCGTATCCGCGACAGGGTCCAGGAAACAGCAAAGCGCATTAAGCGTCTGGGCGAAAGCTCACAGGAGATCGGCGATATCGTCCAGATGATCAATGACATAGCCGACCGCACCAGTATTCTGGCCATGAATGCGTCTATTCAGGCCGCCATGTCGGGAGAGTCCGGCCGTGGCTTTGCCGTGGTTGCGGAAGAGGTTGAGCGGCTGGCGCAGCGCTCGGCGAAAGCCACAAAGCAGATTACCGAACTGGTCAAAACGATTCAGTCGGAAACCAGTGAAACAGTTATTGCCATGGAAGAAACAACCCATGAAGTGGTTGCCGGCTCCGATCTGGCAAATGAGGCCGGCCAGTCTCTCAATCAGATCGAAACGGTTTCGAGCACCATGGCTGATATCATCAAATCGATCTCTCAGGCGGCCCAGAATCAGGCGCGCAGTTCCGATGAGGTTGCGCAGAAAATGAACGAGATATCCGAGGCGACGCAGCAGGCTACGGCGGGCGTCAGGCAGGCGGCTCAGTCCATTACCAGCCTTGCCCGCATGGCCGAGGATCTCCGCGGATCGGTCAACGTATTCAAACTGCCGGACAATGAAAAGCCGCGCCTGAACGCATAAACGAACTGACGTTTGACGGGCGATGCCCATACTGGGGCCTGTCCCGTTCTGACATGACACGAAACGCCCGCATATAAGCGATATCGGTATGACATACAAGGTGCAACAGGAAGTTCTCGATGGATTCATAGCGGAGGCGCAAAGCTATCTGCCTTCAATCCGGGAAGGGATTTTTGCTTTTCAGAGCAGCCCGGACAATACCGGCCTTCTTGAGGAAGCATACCGCCAGGCGCACATCATTAAAGGTGCGGCCTCCATGGTCGGCCTGCCGGAGCTGAGCTATCTGGCCGGTTTTGTCGAACAGATTCTGGAGGAAATTCTCAACGGGACCATCATCCTGAACATGCAGGCCCTTGCCGTGCTGGACAACGGCCTGTCCTGTATTGAGGCCTGCCTTGACCGGCTCGGGGAAAATCTTGACGATTTACGCACTATCGTCAGCGCCCTGTACATTGCCTACCGGAGACTGGCCGGACTTCCTGCGGACGAAGACAGCGACGCGGTTGCAGAAATAATGGATGCGATTGCCGCGTATTATGAAAAAATGGAAGAGGAGGTTCTTGAGGAAGATGCTTTTGCAGAGCAGGAGCAACCCGAAGCACCCCCCGCTCCCGCGCCTCCTGCCGAGCCCGCAGGGCCGGTGATGGCTGACATACCCCCCGAGCTGCTTGAAGTGTTCATGCTCGAAGCCGAAGATCACTTAAAAAACATCACTGTTTTTCTCGAATCCCTGAAGCAGAACCCGCATCAAAAAGATGTCCTGCAAAGCCTTCGACGCAGCGTGCACACGCTCAAGGGTTCGTCTGCTGCCGTCGGTTTCCGCGTCGTATCGACGCTGGCCCATCGCATGGAGGACCTGCTCGACCGGCTTTTTGAGGGGGCGCAGGCGCTCGATCAGAGCATACTCGAACTGCTCACGTCATCTGCTGAAGCGCTTGAGGATCTTGCCTCCAATACGGCTGATAACGCCTTTGTGCAGAGCCTCTACGGAAAATATGACCGCCTGCTTCAGTCAAAGGAAGAAAAAGCAGCTCCGGCGGAAAAAAAACCGGCGGCCCCTCAGGCTGCGGCGCCCGGTGAGCCTGCCCAGCCGGCTGCGGCAGCGGCGCCGATGCCGGCCCATGCCAGGCCCGAAGAAATGGTGCGCATCGGCATGGACCGCATCGATGAAATCATGCGCCTCATGGGCGAGCTGGTCATCAGCCGAAGCTCCATTGAGCAATATATAACGGATCTCACCAACAGGGTTGAAAACATGGCGCCGACTATCGAGCGCCTGAAAAAAGTCTCGGAGCGTCTGGAAACCGAGTATGAAATCAGCGCTCTTGGCGATGGCCTCGCCGGCCGCCGCGGCAAGGCCCAGTCAGGCGGACGCCTGGCCATGCCGGTTTTTGCCGAACATGATTTTGACGAACTTGAGCTTGACCGGTATACCGAGTTTCATCATCTGCTGCGCCAGCTCTCCGAAACGATCGCCGACATCAAGCTGATCAATACCGACCTGGGCAATGTGACCAGCGACTTTGAAAGCATGTCACATGTGCAGGGCAGGCTCTCGAGCGACATGCAGGACAAGCTCATGAAAATCCGCATGATGCCGATATCCTCAATCGCGGCCCGCATGCGGCAGATCGTGCGCGTCATTGCTCTGGCGCAGAACAAGCTGGTGGATATGGTGATCGAAGGCGAGCAGATGGAAATTGACAAAAAAGTGCTCGACAGCATGATTGATCCGCTCATGCATATACTGCGCAATAATGTCGATCACGGCATCGAGCCACCCGAGGAGCGCAAGGCAAAGGGGAAAACCGAGCGGGGAATCATCCGGCTTCGCGCATACTACTCGGGCAATAAAATCGTGCTTGCCATCAGCGACGACGGCAGGGGCCTTGATGCGGACAAAATCCGCCGCAAGGCAATCGCCGCCGGGTATATCGATGAAGAAGGGGCCGCACGGTTGACCAGCCAGGATATATTTCAATATGTGCTGCTGCCGAATTTCAGCACGGCCGATAAAATAAGCGAGTTCTCCGGGCGCGGCGTCGGCATGGATGTGGTGAAAACGCAGGTGAACGCCCTCCAGGGAACGGTTGAAATCGAATCGGTCAAAGGCCAGGGCACGCTGGTCATCATCCGGCTGCCCATGTCGCTCGCCGTGACACGATCCCTTCTTATGAAATCGTACAATAACACTTTTGCCGTGCCTCTCGGGTTCATCAAGCAGGTCCTGCGCCTTGAGCCCGGCGAAATCGAGCAGACAAGAGACGGCGGCATAGTGCATGTTGAGGACATCCCCTATCCGCTTCTGCGCCTTGGCGATGTCCTGGGGCTCCCGCGCCCGGCAGAGTATGAAGAATCACCGACTCCACTGGTGCTGCTGCTGGATATAGGCGCGCAATATATCGCCATGACCATTGATGAACTGCTGGGAGAGCGCGAAATCGTCGTAAAAAATCTGGGCACGCACCTGCGGCGCGTGCCCGGCATTGCGGGCGCGACGCTTCTTGGCGACGGTTCTGTCGTGCTGATTCTCAACCCGCTTGACCTTGCCTCGCTGCAGTCACAGAACAAGGGGATAAGCCGTACTCTTGCCGAGCAGGAAAAAGCCCCTGCGGAAAAAATGCTGTCGGTGCTCATCGTAGATGACTCCGTCAGCGTTCGCATGATCATGACCAACTTCATAAAAAGCTCGGGATGGCTGCCTATAACGGCAAAAGACGGCGTCGAGGCGCTGGAAATACTGCAGGCTGTTTCCCAGCAGCCCGACATCATTCTGCTCGATGTGGAGATGCCCCGCATGGATGGCTATGAACTGCTGTCGCGCCTCAAAAGCAATGCTGTCCACAGAAGCATTCCCGTTGTGATGATTACGTCGCGATCAAGCGAAAAGCATCGCATGAAAGCGCTTGAAATGGGCGCTGCCGACTATGTGATCAAGCCCTACCAGGATGAACTCCTGAAAAACCTCATAGAGCATCTGATATCGCAGCCCAAGTTCTAAAGCTGGTGTATGCGGCAAAACCGTCCGCTCAAAAACCTTGTTCTTCCAAGAAATTTTGCCGCTCTGGTCAACGCAGCGCGGGTAAGCCCCGCTGCGTCAGAATAAACTTCCGCTGATAAGCCACAAACTTCAAAACGATATCTCCCCTGCTCGTAAAAAGGCACTGGCATGCGTGATGCAACGAGGCTTTTTTTGCGCCGGCATACGGGGCATCAACGTTTATTTTCCTGTGCAGGCTTCTCCGGCAGGCGAAGGGATTCAAGCACCGCAAGGGCTTTATT
>JAFGCP010000036.1 GCA_016932595.1 Deltaproteobacteria bacterium | reverse complement strand
TATACTTCGTCGGCCTTTTCCATAACCCCGTAGTCGATTGATATGGGCTGCACCCTGCCATAAGCATTGGCAATGGCTGCATCGATAGCAGGAGTGCCCCATATGTCCTTGAGCGGGAAAAGCAGCTCGTGCATGGCGGGCAGATGTTTTTTTACGGCATCAAGTATGACCGAGGCTTTCCAGATAAACATGCCACTGTTCCAGAGAAAATTCCCCTGGGCCAGATACTGCACGGCGCGCTCGCGATCGGGCTTTTCATAAAACTGCTCCACACGATATGCCCCGGAGACGCAGCGGGATGTGTCGTACTGAATATAACCGTAGCCGGTTTCAGGCTGTGTGGGTGTTACGCTGATCGTAATAAGAGCGTTGGTTTTACGGGCCGCATCTGCAGAGGCTTTAAGACAGGCGCGAAAGCCCTCAGGCTTACCGATATGATGATCAGCGGGCAGCACAAGCATGACAGCATCGGGATCATGCTTGTAGATCTTTGTCGCGGCAAGGCATATGCAGGGGGCAGTGTTTCGGCCCACAGGCTCGACAATAATATTTTCAGCAGGCATATCGGGCAGCTGTACCCGCACCACGGCCGCCTGCTCAGCGCCGGTCACGATCAAAATATTCTGCAAGGGCACCAGAGGCGCAATACGCTCCACTGTCTGCTGCAGCATGGTGGCTTCTCCGGTTATATCCAGCAGCTGCTTGGGCATGGCGCCCCTGCTGCGCGGCCAGAACCGCGTTCCCCTGCCGCCTGCCATAATCACTGCGTACATTGCATGTCCTCCCTAAAGCTTTGTTTATTAAAATCATACAGACAATAGACAGTCCGACTGCGCTTGTCAATTGATATAACAGGCCGGGCCCGCTGCTGCGGCAGCTCTTGACGGATGGATAGGAAAAGCATATTCTTAATAATAAATGCATGAACGAAAAATATTTTTTTGTTGGGTTAAGCCCGGGAGAAACCGTTGGGTTTCGTACCTCAACCCACCCTGCGCAAAAACAAATGCTTACGAAAAAGCACTTTCATAAGGGCGAACCCAACAAATGTATGGTTCGGGGTTTTCGTTCATCACCTATGTATTTCTAACAATCTCGTAGCGGAACAGACAGTCATGACCAGG
Organism: Deltaproteobacteria bacterium; assembly: GCA_016932595.1. Classification (GTDB taxonomy): domain Bacteria; phylum Desulfobacterota; class WTBG01; order CAIYCZ01; family CAIRTM01; genus CAIWCT01. The sequence goes on along the minus strand of JAFGCP010000036.1, from coordinate 1,560 downwards.
CAGCCGGGATTCAAGGCATTTGAAAAACGCATCGAGGAGCTTCTCGAAAAAAGCCGCGACATACCCCCCGCCACCATGCTCAGCCTTTTGAAGCGGGCCGACAACAACCCGTCATTCGATATTGCAAAGGAAATTGAGCTGCTTCGCACTGCTGCCAAAACCACAAAGGATGAATAAGCTCACCTTCTTTTGCCCTGCCGCCCGCGTCCGTCAGCGGTTTCTCTGTTGACATATAAGCCGCAGGCTTTTATAATCACCTATTCTTTTTTTATACTAATCGCATCTTACAAAGAGGCCTATCATGATAGAGCGCGGGTTTACCGAAAAAAAGCTGGATGATGCAAGCATTGCCGAACTCAAGGCACGTGCCAGGCGGGCGCGCGGCGATATTCTTACCATGACCACCCTGGCGGCTTCAGGCCATCCGGGAGGGTCCATGTCGTCGCTTGAGATGTATCTGACCCTGTATGCCTGCGCCCGGGTATTTCCGGGCGATCCCCACAACCCCGACCGCGACCGCATTGTTATCAGCCACGGTCACACCTCGCCCGGCGCCTACTCGGCCCTTGCCGCAACCGGATTTTTTAATCGCGAAGACGTTATAACCGGCTTCCGCAGGGCAGGCAGCATCTTTGAAGGCCATGTTGAGCGCACGGTGCCCGGCATCGAGTGGGGCACGGGTAATCTCGGCCAGGGTCTGTCGGTCGGCTGCGCTTGCGCTCTCGGTGCGCGGTTGAAAAAGAAAACCTATCACACCTTCGTTGTCATGGGCGACGGTGAGCAGCAAAAAGGGCAGATATCGGAGGCCCGGCGCTTTGCTGCAAAATACAATCTCTCCAATCTCACCGTGCTTATCGATTATAACCGCCTGCAGATCTCAGGGGATACGCACACGGTCATGCCCCAGAACATCAAGGAAAATTTCCTCTCGGATGGCTGGAAGGTTATGGAAATCGACGGCCATGATCTGCAGGAAGTGTATTATGCGCTCCATACCGCTGTGAATGACAACACCGCGCCCCTGGCAATAATCGCAAAAACGGTCATGGGCAAGGGCGTTTCTTTTATGGAAAACCTGGCCAAATACCACGGCTCGACGCTTTCAGAGGAGCAGTATCTCAAGGCCATGACAGAGCTCGGGCTGCCACCGGAGCTTGAGCCCTATAAGGAAAAACGAAAAAATACCCCTGTCCATGACGAGCATCATGTGGCGGCAAGCCCGATCACTCTTCAGCCCGGCGCCCCAATTATCTACGGGGCCGACGTTAAAACCGACAACCGCTCCGCCTTCGGCAGCGCCCTGAAAAGCATTGCCCTGGCAAACAAGGACCTTGCCGAAGCTAGCCCCATCGCTGTTTTTGACTGCGACCTGGCCACCTCCGTCAAAGTCGACGGGTTTGAGTCTGTGCAGCCCGACCATTTCTTCCAGGTGGGCATACAGGAGCATAATGCCGCTGCCATGGCAGGGGCCCTTTCCGCCGACGGCGTTGTGTCGTTTTTCGCCGATTTCGGTGTCTTCGGCGTGTGTGAAACCTATAACCAGCACCGCCTGAGCGACAT
>JAFGCP010000288.1 GCA_016932595.1 Deltaproteobacteria bacterium | reverse complement strand
TTGCGGATGAGGTTCGGGCCCCAGTAGCCGCACCCGACAACGCCTATATTATGCGTACTTTTCTTCGCACTTTCCATGTACCTGCTCCTCTTGATTTTGTTTTTTATTATCCGTCACCTGCTCGATTATGGCAGGAATTGTCTTAAGCAAAATAGCAGTATCTAAATAAAAATTTCTCTTATAGGCATAGCTGATATCATAGCGCATCATGTCGGTAAACGAGGTCCTGTTCTTGCCATTCACCTGCCAGAGCCCGGTTATGCCGGGCACAACATCGAAGCGCCTGCGCTGCCACAGTTTGAACTCGTCGGCCTCATAAGGTATGCACGGCCGCGGCCCGATAAGGCTCATATCACCCCGAAGCACATTGATAAGCTGCGACAGCTCATCAAGGCCCGTCATGCGGATAATGCGACCGAAGGGGATGATGCGCGAATCAACCTTGTCGAGCTTGCACATGGGGCCGTCGCTGTTGATAAGGCTGTTCAGATGGCTGTTGTGCACGGCGCAGGAGGCGTTCAAATGCATGGTCCTGAACTTGTAGCAGCCGAATTTTTTGCCGAGAAAGCCGATGCGCTCCTGCTTGAATAAAACAGGCCCCGGGGAAACGCTCTTTATGAAAATTGCAAGCATCAGCATCACCGGCGACAGCAGCAACAGTCCGACGACCGCTCCCATAATATCCATGAGCCGCTTCCACAGAGGAAGGGGCACAACCTGCATGTTCAGTTTTTCCACAAGCTGATGGCTGGCATCAGCCCACACATCGATAGACGACGCGCTCTGCTTGTCCCCGTTCTTGACCCAGTTATCGGGATAGCTCAGAATGGAGAACTTCAGCAAGGCCTCTCCCGGGGTGATGGTTGAGATGATATTGTTGGCAACGCTGCCAGCCTGCTCATAGCCGGTATACGGCAGGAGCACGGCAATACGGCTGCCGTCGACCGGGCAGATATCGTCATACACCCTGAGGCGCTTGCGTATCAGGCCAGCGATCATCTCCATGTCGCAGGCGCTTTTTGTCGACTTGAGCACATCAAAAAATATGACTGAAAAATGGTGGCCCATGCGGTCGGCGCGAGCCCGCTCGCGATTTACCATTCTTTGAAAATCGTTTTTGTCTTCATGTTTCTTCATAACGCCCTCTCATAACAAATTGTATGGAACTGCCTACAAAAAATATCCGGCTTCACATCGCCCGCAACCCCGTTTTGCTGGCAGCCGGCCCGGTTATGTTGCATAGCCGACGCTGTAGCGCATGATAAAATCAAGCAGCATGCGGGCCTGCGGCTGAGTTAAATCCTTGAATTCCCCCACGCAGATATGGCTGACAAATCCGGGAAAAAGCCCGTAGGTGCTGTTTTCCGAGCGCAAGGGAGGCTCGCGAAAGAATATTTTGCACGGTATGTTCAGCTTGGCGCCGGAGCTGCCCAGCATAAATACATCCAGCGAATACCGGCCGAACTGCTTTGACTCATCCGCGCCGCTTCCTATGAACTCAAATGACGCGCCCCCGAGGCTCATATCCTTTACTTTACCCACAATCGTTTCCGGAGAATTTACAGCCGCAAAAACATTTTCTTTCATGCGGTATCGCAGAAAATTTCTGCGTTCATTTTCCATATCCTCTGGTCTCCTTGCCTGACGGGTAGTAACCGTACTGCCATTTCCCCATGTATATTCATGAGTCATACCGCGCTGCTAGAGGCGCCGGTACACCCATTGAGGTATATACATAATTCTTTTATTCAAAATTGCGCCTATCACGTTTGCATGGGCCTCCTCAAGCACCTCCTGCGCGCGGCGAATGACCTGCCAGCGCTCCCTTTCCGCCTGAATGACGAGAATGACTTTATGGGCGAGCCGTGCAATCATGGAAGCCCCCTCGTTGTTCAGAACCGGCGGAACATCCATAACGACAAACTCATATTCCTTTCCCCACAGGCTCTGCATCTCCCCGAGTGCGGTTCCTTTCTGATTTTGCCCCGAATATTGCATAAGAAACAGCCTGTCGAGCAGCACCGCGGGCAGCCCGGCGGCATCTTTTTCCCCCTGGAGCGCAATCATATTGCCCAAAGCGGGAAAGCGTCCCGGCTCCCTGGATGTACCTTCATGATCAAGATTCATAGGGTTCATGTCCGCCAGCAGCACGCGTCCATGCCCGAGCCGCGCAAGCCGCATGGCAAGGTTTGCAGCCACCGTACTGACCCCCTCGCCCGATCGGGCGCTGGTAACGGCAATTATGTACGGCAAGCCGGGCTGCTCTTTATCGGAAAAAATCAGGCTCTGCATCAGCGCATCAAAATATTTAATCACCGCGGTATTTGAGAGCTTCGACGCCATTGTTGAGGATTGGCTCTTTTTGCGCTCCGGAACAATGGTAAGGTTGGGCAGTTCATGCATGTCCGGGATCATTCTCTGAGGTGTTTCAAACTCAGGCAGGGAAACAAGGCAGCGCATATTGAGTCTTTCCTGAATATCGTCAGGCTTTCGTATCGTATGATCAAAGCTTTCCAGAAAAAATGCGAGCCCCACGGCTGCAAGGATTCCGCCCAAAACCCCGCCAAGCAGCACGACCATTTTTTTTGTCTTCAGCGGCTGCAGGGAATAGGTCGGATGCTGAGCAATGGTGATATTGGAAATTTTTTCAAGCTTCAAAGACTGATCGATGCGCGCCTGCTGCAGATTTTCGGAAAATTTTTTGTAGCTGCCCTCAAGCGCCGCACGCTTGCGCTCAAGATTCGCAAGAACCAGAGTATCTTCATTGACCGACCTGTACTGTTCTTTCAGCTGAGCCAGTTTTTCGCGCTGCACCGCAAGCCGCGCCTCCAGCGAGGAAAGCACGCCCTCTTCAGCTATCATTTCAAGCTGAAGCCCCTCGCGCGACTGCATTGACATTGCCCCGGGCAGTGCCGCCCCTGGACGCTGCACCGACCGGGGGAGCATATTCTGTACCTCCCGAATCTGCCGCCGCACCTCCTGCACCGGTACGCTCGCGTCAGTGTAGGTCGACAGCAGTTCCTGCTCCCTGATTCTCAGCGCCGACAAACGCCGAAGTATTTCATCTGCTGCGGCCCCTGACGAATCAGCCTCAGCTCCTGAGGCATGCGGCAGCCCTGCAAGCTTCTCACGAAGCACTTTCACCTTAGCCTGCGATGCGGCAAACGCTGATTCGCTCTCGCTCACCCCCTGCTCCAGAGTGGCAAACTGATCGAGGAAGCGTTCCTCCTGAATGAGCGTCGCGCTTGCCCTGTTTTTAAACTCTGTGATTTCTTTTTCAATCTGTTCCAGCTCGCTGCGGAACTTGTCGGTCTTTTCGTTGATAAACATATAGGAACTGTCGGTAAAGTACATGCTCGAATGCTTATCCAGATACACCGCAATCAGGCGTTGCAAAAAATCTCTCGCAAAGTCAGGTGATGATCCCTGAAAGGAAACTCTGAAAAGGCTGCTCGTTTTGACAGGCTTCACCTCTATGCCGGCCATAAGCCTATCGATAAGAGAATCGCGAAACTTCTGTTTTTCCCTATCCGTGGGGATGCGATCACCCTCCCCGGTGGCAGCCTGCCGGATCCATGACCTGAACTTTTTTATAAGCATGCCGGCGCCGGCCTCCGGCTGCTTGAAAAAATCCATGCCAAAAGAAGTAACGACGGCATCAATGACCTCTCGGCTTTTGATGATCTCCATTTCGGTTTGGATTTCTTCACCGCGGTTGCGCATTCTTGAGGGGCCCTCAACACCTGACGTGGTATCAACCTCCATGCTCTCGCGACCTGCCCGAACCAGCAGGTCTGCGCTTGACTCATAGGTCGTTTTAATAAAAAACAATGCCGCAATGACGGCAATAACGGCAGCGCCTGCCGCCACGGTAACGATGAGCCGCTGATGGCGGAAAATTGTAAAGTACAGCTCCCGCAGCGACAGCCCCGGGCTCTCGTCTTCAAACTCTTTGTTCATCTGTGTCATCAAAAACCTGTACGGTGTCTACCGGTCAACACGGCCGGTTAATTACTGTCTGTGCTATAGCCCCAGGTAGTCCGTCCCGACGGAGATGTTCTGAGAATATTGAAACCGACATCGGGAATGCTGCTGTTAATATACTGATCTATCCACTGATCGACCTTGACGATTGTCGACTGGGGAACAAAGACGATATCGCGCGGCTGCAGATAATAGGCAGCGGCGCTTTTGCCTGCCAGCGCCTGCTTCAGGTCAAGGGCCTGCCCCTCGTACTTGCCGTCGCGCTGGCGCAGGACCACAATATTGCTGGTGCCGGCGGTCACCATGTTCAAGCCGCCGGCAGCCATGATCGCCTCAAGCGCCGTGAGCCTGCCTGGCATTTCGATAACCCCCGGCTCGTTCACCTCACCGCCGACAAACACTTTGTTATCGTCAGAATTTCGAACAAAAACAGCCAGTTGCGGATATTTAAGATGCTGCCCGTAAAGCTGTTTCAACTCATCCCTCAACCCGGTGGGGGTTTTGCCTGCTGCCGCTACCTCACCGACAAACTGCAGCTCAATCTTGCCGTCCTGCCGTATTCTCTGGGTTTCGTTGAACTCCTGTGAATAAGCGAATTTGATTTCAATCTCGTCTCCGGGCGCAAGAGTTACCTTTGATGGCGGCGGCATCACAGGAGCCTCCTGCGGCGCGCTTGCGCAGCCGGACAACATAAAAAGCACACCTACCCAGCAAAAAGAAGCGCTCAGGGTCAAAATATTTTTTTTCATAACTGTTGTCTCCTTTATGTGTATGCTCTCAAAGCACTGCGGCGCATTGCCGCCCCTCACAAAATTTAAAAGCCGCACCCCGTATGCCGTCAATGGATATTTATTAACACCACAGGCCTACAGATGAAAAACATCCCGGCAGAGCGGCTAAAATGACAAACCATCAATATGAAGAAAAAAAAGCCCCCTCACGTATATGCGCCGAATTCCCTGGAACAAACTTCATAAAACCGGTATGCAAACCCCTCACCTCATATGTTCAACCAGGCCTGCGGGCCGAGAAATTCAGTTCGTTGCTGTTGTTGGCCCCTCTATGCGCTCCAGCAATACTCTGCTCAAATCATCGACAGTTTTTCCGTCTCCCGGATACGTCACATAAGCAAAACGCACGTCATACCCCCTGCTGTTCAAATCCCGCTTATAACGCTCGATAGCGGTCAGGGATCCCTCATCATCTGTTTCGCTCATAAGAATAGCGATATAATTGCCGAAGGAAAACGATGCATCGGAGTTGCGAATAATCTCGGGGAGACTGTTTTGGAGTTGCGGCGTCTCGCAGCCGACCCCTTTTAAAAGAACAACGCTTACATAGCGGCGGTAGCGGCTTGAAGCCTGCAGCTCATATTCAAGAAATATTCCCAGATTGCTGCTGTCTTGAGCATCATGATCGCTGAACATCCTTGTTTTTGACGAGTGTATTGGATGAAAGAGAAATTTATCAAAGTTCATAGAGTGACTTCACCTTGTAAGAAGTTTATTGATTTTGCCGTCGGTTATGGTTTGAACAACCGTAAATTTTGCATATACTATGCCATGCCTAATGCATGTACTGCAGGTTGTCCCAAAAAACTTACAAAAATACTTTAAGAGTTAATACACTATCTACTTTTACAAGTTTTTTTTAACCCCAAAAAAAAATTAGCCTTTTTTTAAGCTGAAATTAGAATAAAAGAAAAAGCT
>JAFGCP010000287.1 GCA_016932595.1 Deltaproteobacteria bacterium | reverse complement strand
TTACATAATATATATTATCAGACATTAAAGTGCCGGTTCACCTTTATTCCTCGTATACACTCACCTTTTTTTCATTCCTTTAAATGCTCTAAAAATTCAGCCAGATGCCGTTTCACATATTGATTATTCACTGGATTTGTATTATAAAAACTGCCTATTACTCTCTTAAAAAAAGTTATTTTTTATTATACCTCCTAATCATTATGATACAAAAAATAAAAAAAGAAACCATCCTCATGGGCAATGAAGCAATTGCCCTCGGTATTATTGAAAACGGCTGCAGCGTGGCCTGTTCATATCCCGGGACGCCGGCTTCGGAAATTCTCACTTCCATTGCCCGGTACAGAGCTGCTGCTGATCTCAAGATGCACATTGAGTGGTCGGTCAATGAAAAAGCAGCTTTTGAAGTTGCCCTTGCCAACAGCTATGCCGGCTGCAGATCTGCTGTCGCCATGAAGCAGGTTGGGCTCAATGTCGCCCTTGATCCTCTTATGAGCTCTGCCTACACAGGCGTTATGGGCGGTTTTCTTCTTGTGTCTGCTGATGATCCCGGGCCCCACAGTTCTCAAACAGAACAGGACAGCCGTTTTGTTGCCATGCTTGCAAAAATTCCTGTTCTTGATCCATCCTCTCCGCGTGAAGCCCATGACATGATTTCTGCGGCTTATGCACTTTCCGAAAAATATTCCGTTCCCGTGATGCTGCGCCCGACAACGCGGGTATGCCATGCCCGGCAGAATATTGCCCCCGGAAAGCCACTGACCATGAAGCGCAAGGCTGTTTTTCTCAAAGATCCCGAACGCTGGGCTGCGACGCCAAAATTTCGCTATAAGCTGCACGCAGACCTTAATAAAAAGCTGTGTTTAATCGCAGCTGAAAAAGAATTACAGCCTTCTTTTCATGCCGACAGTAAAATCACTTCCAAAAACTGTATAGTATCATCCGGGGTGGCATACTCGTATATCCTTGATTTTCTTACTGATTACAAGCTGCTCGATAAAGTCGCTCTATGTAAGGTGCCGATGCCTTTCCCCCTGCCGGACAGTTTTTTAAAATCCATTACAACGCAGTTCAAAAAAATTCTTGTCATCGAAGAAACATATCCTGTCATGGAACTACAAATCCATGACCGCAGAAATGTTACCGGCAGGTTGAGCGGCCATGTTCCCGCCGAAGGAGAAATAACGCCCGACAGTATCAATCATGTCATACGTACATTTTTCAATATGCCTCCGCCATCTTTGAAGCCCGCCAAAGCCGGCGGCCAGCGACCGTCATTGTGTCCGGGCTGCCCGCATCGAGCCACATATTTTGCCATCAAAAAAGCGCTTCCTCAAGCCATTTATCCCGGCGATATCGGTTGCTATACTCTTGGAATAAACCTTGGAGCGGTTGATACCTGCCTGTGCATGGGTGCTTCCATCAATCAGGCTGCAGGTTTTTATCACTCCCTTAAAGCATCCGCCAGTAAGCATATGTCCATTGTCGCAACCATTGGAGATTCAACCTTTCTTCATTCCGGCATAACCGCGCTTATCAATGCTGTTTACAACGGAGCACGGTTTATACTTGTCATTCTTGATAACAGCACCACGGCAATGACGGGTAATCAGCCTACAGCTGCAACGGGTGTCCGCGCTGATTGTACGTCAACCACGGGGATTCACTTTGAGAAACTGATTGAAGGATGCGGCGTAACATACATTAAAAACATCGATTCTTATGATGTTCAGCAAATCATTGCGGCAGTCAAAGATGCTGATGTCTATACAAGAAAACAAGACGGCGGCATTGCCGTTATCATATCAAAACATCCATGCCTTGTCGGTTCAAAACCGGAACAAATATTTTCCGTCTCCGTGACCGATGATTGTACAGGCTGCCAATACTGCATTAACAACTTTGAGTGCCCTGCCCTTGTGCTGGAAAACGGCAAGGTGCATATCAATACGGCGCTCTGCAATGGCTGTGGAGTCTGCGCTCATGTCTGCCCGGTGCATGCAATTAAGGTGGAAGAAAAAATAGCATGATCAAAAAAAAACAACTAGATGCGCAAATAGTCATCTGCGGCCGTGGCGGGCAGGGTATTTTATTTCTTACGCGCCTGCTTGATGAAACGGCCATTTTACTGGGCAGCAATGTCATTTCTTCTGAAACCCATGGCATGGCCATGCGCGGCGGTTCTGTTACTTCCCATATTCGCATCGGAAACTATCACTCCCCCCTGATCCCGTCAGGAAAAGGGGACTTTCTTCTCGCGGTAAACGAGAGCGAAGAACAGTTTAACAGGCATCTTCTGAAAATGGATGCTCGCCTGTACATAAATTCATCCTCCAGAAGGCCAAACACAATTTGTGCTGAAAAAATTGCCCGGGAGCTTGGCGCACCCATGGCCGCCAATCTGGTGCTGCTGGGTTTTGCATCTGCCCATGCGGATTTTCCTTTGCAGCATGCGCATATTCATAAAGTTCTCGAAAAAATCAGCCCTTCCAAAGCACTGGAGATGAATCTCAGGGCTTTTCATGAAGGATATCAGACAGCAGCAGACTAACCCAGCAGGAGAAGTACCGCCATGTTTCAGCCTGAATTTGAGCAGATGGAACAATCTGCCCTGCAAGCATTGCAGCTCGATCGCCTTAAAGCGACACTGACGAAAATCGAAAAAACAAACCCCTTTTATTTCGAAAAGCTTCATCGCCTGACCGCTGCAGACGCGGGCTCGCTTGAGGATATTCGTAAATTTCCTCTTATGACAAAGGATGACCTGCGTGACGGCTATCCGTATAAATACAGCTGTGCGGATAAGTCGTCGTTTCTTCGCATGCATATGAGTTCGGGCACCACGGGAACGCCCATCATAAATCCCATGACCCGCAATGACCTTCGCCAGTGGGGCTCAGTCATGGCGCGCTGCTACGCAGCAGCCGGCCTTACCCCTGGTGATGTTATACAAATTACCCCCTCCTTCGGTTTGTTTAACGGCGGTTTCGGCTTTCATTACGGAGCTGAGGCGCTTGGATCCATGGTTATACCCATAGGCGCAGGCAGAACGCTTTTGCAGCTGAAGTTTTTAAAAGATTTCAACGTTACCGCCATCGCGGCAATCGCCTCCTATCCCTTGCGGCTCATCGAGGTTGCAGAAAAAGAGGGCTTTAATTTCCGGGATACGGGGCTGAAAATCGGAATTTTCGGATCCGAAGTCTGGAGCGATGAAATCCGCAAGCGTATAGAAAACAGGATGGGAATTGAAACCTTCGATATCATCGGTATGACTGAAACTGGCGGCGTCGGACTCGGCATCGATTGTAAAGCGCATAACGGCATTCATGTCTGGGAAGATGATTATCTGGTTGAAATTATCGACCCTGAAACAGGCTCCCCCCTGCCTGACGGCCAGGAAGGCGAAATGATAGTCACGACCCTGAACCGGGAGGGCCTGCCGCTCATACGATACCGCACGCGGGACATCACGTCAATCATATCACGCGAAAAGTGCGCCTGCGGCAGGACATCGCTCCGCATCAACCGGCTTAAGGGACGCAATGATGACATGCTGAAAATAAAAGGCGTCAACTTTTATCCCACTCAGCTGGAAAGCGTACTGCTGCAGCACGAGGAACTTGCAAACCATTATCAAATCGTCCTTGAAAACCCGAAAGGCAGGGATGTTCTCACGGTCATGATTGAAACTCACAAAGAAGTCAGCTCTGCAGTGCGCGAAAAAATAGATATGGAAATCTACGACATGCTGGGCTTTCATGTGGATACTTTTAATTTTATGGCGGAGGGAACCCTGCCGCGCGTACCCGGTAAAGCGGTTCGTGTTGTTGATCATCGGGGAAGTTAACCTGCAAGCCTGCAAGCAGAACCGACTGATATGTCCCCCAGTACGAGAGCCTGATGTTTTTTAGCATAGGTATATTGACTACGATGAGGGTGACAGAAATACAGTCTAACAAATTTATTTACCAAAGGAGATGCCATGAGCAGGATAGAGCATATTCATGCACGCGAAATTCTTGATTCCCGGGGAAACCCTACCGTTGAAGTTGATGTCGTTCTCGAATCGGGAGTTATCGGCAGAGCTGCAGTGCCCTCGGGGGCCTCTACCGGAGAACGTGAGGCGCTGGAGCTGCGCGACAACGATAAAAGCCGGTATTTGGGGAAGGGCGTTTTGCAGGCGGTCAAAAACGTCAATGATAAAATTCAGCAGGAACTGCTCGGCATGGAAGCTCTTGATCAGGTTTCAGTCGATAAAACAATGCTTGAGCTTGATGCTACCGATACAAAAAAGAATCTCGGCGCGAATGCAATTCTTGGTGTTTCCATGGCTGTCGCCAAGGCAGCTGCTCTGGAACTCAATATGCCGCTGTACCGGTATCTTGGAGGCGCAAACGCCAAAGTGCTGCCCGTTCCCATGATGAATATTTTAAACGGCGGCGCCCATGCCGATAATAATGTTGATATACAGGAATTTATGGTCATGCCCGTAGCCGCGCAGTGCTTTGCGGAAGCAATCCGCATGGGCGCTGAAGTTTTTCACAGCCTGAAAAACGTGCTCAAAAGCCGCAAGCTCAATACCTCGGTCGGCGATGAGGGCGGCTTTGCCCCTGATTTAAAGTCAAATGAAGAGGCGCTGCAGTGCATTATGCAGGCCATTGAAAATGCCGGCTATGAGCCCGGCAAGCAGATCATGCTCGCCATTGATTCCGCAGCCAGTTCATTTTTCAAAGACGGCAGATATATTCTTGCGGCGGAAGCAAAACCGGAAAAATCATCTGCAGAGCTGATTGACTATTATGAGGGCCTTGTCAGCCGTTATCCGATTATTTCCATTGAAGACGGACTTGATGAAAATGACTGGGATGGCTGGGAGGCAATGACAAAGCGGCTTGGTAAAAAGGTACAAATAGTCGGAGACGATCTTTTTGTCACCAACACCAAACTGCTCAAGCAGGGAATACAGAAAGGCATTGCCAATTCCATTCTTATAAAGTTGAACCAGATCGGCACGGTTACGGAGACGCTTGACGCCATTGAAATGGCGAAAAAGGCGAACTACACTGCCGTTATTTCCCATCGTTCAGGCGAAACAGAAGATACGACCATTGCCGATCTGGTAGTCGCCTGCAATACCGGCCAGATCAAAACCGGATCGGCCTCGCGCACGGACCGCATTGCCAAATATAATCAGCTGATCAGGATTGAAGAAATGCTCGGAGATACGGCGCAGTATCTGCAGCAGGGTTCATTTTACAATCTCGGCTTAAAGTAATCAGCACCTGCTCATAAGGTGCTGAAACGTGTCGCGGGGGATGTATGTGTCGAAATGACTGCGGCACATGAATCCCCCGTTTTATAGTAAAAAAAGGGCATGCCATGAAAAACAGCAGGTTTGAAGCACTGGTGACATCGGGAACTTCAAAAATCGTATTTTTAATTATGGACGGACTCGGCGGCGTCGAAAATGATGAGCAGGGCGGCACCGAACTGCAGGTGGCGCACAAGCCGAATCTCGACGCCCTGGCGGCAAATTCAATTTGCGGGCTGCTTGACCCCATATCACCGGGAATTACCCCTGGCAGCGGCCCTGCGCATTTCGGTTTATTCGGCTATGACCCGGTTGAATACAATATCGGCCGCGGCGTGCTCGAGGCGGCAGGCATTGATTTCCCGTTTACCGATGATGATGTTGTTGCACGCATTAATTTTTGCACAGTCGGAGCCGATGGCAGGATCACCGATCGTCGGGCCGGCCGCTTGTCTACCGAAGACAATGTGCGGGTGTGTGAAAAGCTCCAAAAAGAGATACGAAAACATCCCCAGCTCTCAGATATACTTATCAAGCCGGTAAAAGAACACCGTGCGGTCGTGGCCTTCAGAGGCAAGGGCTTTTATGGGGATCTGGATGATACTGATCCGCAAAAAACCGGTGAGCCCCCGCTTGCGCCACAAGCCTTACATGAGAACTCGCAGTCGATTGTTCCCATCGTTGCGGACTTCATACAACAGGCAGGCCGTATACTTAAAGATGAACCACGGGCCAATATGCTCCTTTTGCGCGGATTTGCAAAATACCGCCGGTTCCCCTCCATGCTAGAGCGTTTTAAACTGAAGTCGCTGGCCATCGCATCCTACCCCATGTATAAAGGGATTTCACGGCTTCTGGGCATGGATGTGCTTGAAGGCATCGGCAGCATACAAGATGAGTTTAAGGCACTCGAAGAAAACTTTTCAAAGTATGACTTCTTTTTTCTACATATTAAGCCGACTGACTCCCGGGGCGAAGACGGTGATTTTGCCGCGAAGGTCAAGGTGATTGAAGAGGTTGATACCTTCATACCCGGCCTTTTGAAGCTTCATCCGGATGTGCTTGTCGTGACCGGAGATCATTCCACCCCTGCCCTTCTCAAAAGCCACAGCTGGCATCCGGTGCCGGTCCTGCTGTTCTCTGCGTTCTGCAGAAAGGACAAGGTAGCCATTTTTGATGAGCTGAATTGCATCACCGGCGGCCTCGGCCGTATGGAATCGGTGTATCTTATGCAGGTTGCCCTTGCCAATGCAGACCGGCTTGCAAAGTTCGGCGCATAAAAGTGCACACTGACGTGCTGCCATGAATGTTCAGGAAAAAATTTTCAAGCTGCGATCCGAGCTGCAGTACCATAATGACCGGTACTATGTGCTGGATGATCCGGAAATTAATGATGAGCAGTATGACAGGCTTCTGCGAGAGCTTGAACAGCTTGAAGCGGAGCATCCCGAGCTTGTCACGCCTGACTCCCCTACCCGTCGCGTCGGCGCGCAGCCTTCAGCGGCATTCACCGCAGTCGAGCATGCCGTTCCCATGCTGAGCCTGGCCAATGCCATGAATGAAGCAGAGCTGCTGGATTTTGATGCGCGCGTCAAGCGCCTGCTTGAAACAGGCCAGGATGTGGACTATGTTGTCGAGCCCAAACTTGACGGGCTGGCCGTAGAGCTTGTCTATGAAAACGGCATTTTCGTTGTCGGGTCAACCCGGGGGGATGGCAGAACCGGAGAAAACATCGCGCAGAACCTTAAAACAATCAAGGCAGTACCTCTCGCGCTTTTTCGGGAAAATGACTTACCTGCCCCTGTACGGCTAGAAGTTCGCGGTGAGGTTTTTATGAATAAAAATGAATTTGAGCGATTAAACGCCCAGCGGGAGGAAAACGGCGAACCCTGTTTTGCCAACCCGAGAAATTCTGCGGCCGGCTCTGTCCGGCAGCTTGATTCCCGCATAACAGCAGGCCGTAAGCTTGATATTTATTTTTACGGCATCGGCCGCGCTGAGGGAGTACCGTTCACGACGCAGATTGAGCTTCTTGCTGCTTTAAAGAAGCTCGGCTTGAAAACCAATCCTCTGATTAAGGTTTGCTCGGGAATTCATGAGGCAGTGAGGTCGTGTGCTGAACTGGAAAGCCAGCGAAATGCGCTACCCTATGAGATTGACGGCGCAGTTATTAAGGTTAACAGCGTGCTGCTGCAGTCGCGTCTGGGTGAGATATCCCGCAATCCCCGCTGGGCCATAGCGTATAAATTCAAACCCCAGCAGGCGCAAACAACAGTTAAGGATATACTGGTTCAGGTCGGAAGGACCGGCGTGCTGACTCCCGTAGCCGTGCTGCATCCGGTGCGGGTTGCCGGTGTTGAAATACAGCGGGCAACACTTCACAATCAGGATGAAGTGGACCGCAAAGACATACGAATAGGTGATACCGTTATCGTACAACGGGCGGGAGATGTCATTCCTGAAATAGTGCAGCCAGTGCCGGAGCTGCGCACGGGGCATGAGATTTCATTCAGCATACCCGTCGTGTGTCCCGCATGCGGTGAAAAAGCAGTTCGCATTGCGGGCGAAGCAGCCACCCGCTGCGTCAACGCAGCCTGCCCGGCCGTACTGAAGGGAGCACTGGAGCATTTTGCTTCGCGCAGAGCCATGAATATTGAGGGTCTGGGGGAAAAGCTCATAGACCAGCTCATCACCAGAGACCTTGTCCGGTCAGCAGCTGATCTGTATACTCTGCCGTACGATACATGGCTCAGTCTTGAGCGCATGGCAAAAAAATCGGCTGACAACATCATCGCTGCGCTGGAAAAAAGCAAAACGGCAGGCCTTGAAAAGGTACTGTTTGCCGTCGGAATTCGGCATGTTGGAGAACATACTGCACAGATTCTCGCACGGCATTTTCAAAGCATTGAAGCCATTGCAAGCGCCACACAGGAAGACTTGCTGGAAATTCATGAAATAGGAATCGAGGTTTCTGAAAGCATAAAGGCCTTTTTCAGTTCAGAGTCAAACAGGCATTTTTTTAACAGGCTGCGTGAAGCCGGTGTCGTTTTATATCAAGCGCAGGCTGCCCTGATGTCCGATCCAGCTTTCGCAGGAAAAATATTTGTTTTTACCGGTTCTCTGGAGCACTATTCCAGGCCTCAGGCTGAAGCATTGGTGCGGCAGAGGAGCGGCAGGGCCTCATCCAGCGTTTCAGCAAAAACCGATTATGTCGTGGCGGGTGAGGATGCCGGCTCAAAGCTTGAAAAAGCGAGGAAGCTTGGTGTCAGGATTCTCAGCGAAGAGGAGTTTTCAAAGCTGCTTGAAGCGCCGGCATGATTCTATCGCCTGCGGCTTCATCACATACGGTACAGCTCAACCCTGTTTCTGCCGGCATTTTTTGCACTGTAGAGAGCTTCATCGGCAAAACGAATTATATCAGTATGTGATTGCGGTCTGTTTTCCGGGAGAGAGGCAACGCCAAGGCTCACGGTTACCCTTATACGGATTCCCTCAAATTGAAAATCTGTTTCATCGACACTCCGTCGCAGCCGCTCGCTGAATGTAGCGGCATTTTCAATCGTCGTGTGCGGCAAAATAAGGGCGAATTCCTCCCCTCCGTACCGTGCTGCAATGTCGACATCCCTGATGCTGGCTAAAATTATTTCAGCAAGTTTTTTCAGTATTTCATCGCCTGCCTGATGACCGTAGGAGTCATTGATTTTTTTAAAAAAATCTATATCCATCAAGACGCAGCTGAGGGCAAGCCCGTATCTTTTAGACCGGCTGAACTCTTCAACGATCCGATCGTGAAAATACCGGTGATTATATAAATTGGTAAGGCCGTCTTTTTTAACCAGCTCTTCAAGCAATTTGTTTTTCTCCTGGAGCTCATCCCAGAGAGTTTTCATTTTTATCTGCGTCGCGACGCGAGCTTGCAGTTCTTCATGATCGTAGGGTTTTTGTATATAATCGGCAGCGCCGAGTTCAAGACCCTTGACTTTATCAACTATTTCAGCCCTGCTGGTAACCATTATTATGGGAATATCCTTGGTCGCTGCCTCGGCCTTCAGGCAGCGGCATACTTCATACCCGTCTATTTCAGGCATCATGACATCAAGAAGAATGACATGCGGCTTGAATGATTTTGCGCATTCAATACCTTCCAAGCCGCTGGATGCCGTTTCGACAGAATGCCCTTTTTTTGCCAGCAGCATGGTCGCCAAACGCTTTATGACCGCGTTATCGTCTATTACCAGCACTTTGCCGGTCTGTTCAGTCGTCATGAAGGCCATCCATACAAAATATATCTGATCAATCAGGAGACGCGTATAAGTGTATAGCGTCTTGCGCCAATACGCAGCTTCTCGGCATAATCAAGCTGCACTTCCCAGTCAACAGAAGGATACAGCCCCCGGAACTTATCCTGATGAGGCTTATGGTGTTTCATTAATGCTGAATGCATTGCGCCCTGTTGAGCATTGACAAGATCTGCCGAGGCCTGATCTATCGCAACCGGGTCGGTTGATGCAAGAATGCCGATATCGGGCACGATGCTCTGATCGGCATGCCCGTAACAGTCGCATTGCGGGCTGATATCAGTAAGGAAATTAACAAAGATGAGTTTGTTTTTTTTGTTTTGTACAACTCCCAGGGCATATTCAACCATCTTTTCCTGAAAAAGACGGTTGTTTTCGTCCCAGCTGATTTTAACGGCGCCCTGCGGGCAGACGGTTATGCATTTGGCGCAGCCGATGCAGATGCCGGCATTGATAGCAGCCTTTTTCCTGACATAGGCAATGGCCTGAACAGGGCACTGCTCCATGCACCGGCCGCAGCCCGTGCAGTCATTCCGTTCTATGGCAGGGCTGATATCGGTATGCTGCTTCATTTTTCCCTCGCGCGATGCGCAGCCCATGCCGAGATTTTTCAATGCGCCGCCAAACCCGGATAGCTCATGGCCCTTAAAGTGGGATACACACACCAGGGAATCGGCATTGATTATTGCCGATCCTATCAGCACCCCGCTGAAGTGTTTCGCCTGTATGGAAATGCTGGTTTCATCTGTGCCGCGCAGCCCGTCGGCAATGATAACCGGAGCAGCCACAGCGGTAAAATTAAAGCCGTGGAGGAGTGCAATGGCAACATGAGAGACTGCTTCACTGCGTTCGCCCCGATAGAGAGTATTGGTGTCCGTTAAAAAAGGTTTGCCGCCGAGGCCGTTAATGAAATTGATGATATCCCGTAAAAAGATCGGACGGATGAAGGCAGTATTGCCTTTTTCTCCGAAATGGACTTTAACCGCAGTCAGTTCATTCCTGCGGATGATGGAAGCAATGCCGGCCTTGTGCAGCAAAGCGCTTATTTTATCCGACATAGAGCGGCTGGAGTTTGCTCGAAGATCAGTAAAATAAACTTTTGCGTTCATGGAAATTACAACCCGGACCCTTTTGGATCGTTCCCGAGGCCGCGCAGATAGAATTTATAATTAAAAATTGTCTCGGATTTTCTGCCGTTGCTTGCGCCGCGTGTTTCCATTGACAGCTGGCTTCCCCAGCATTGTGCATAGTAATCAAACCCGAATTCCGAATCCAGTTTGTCGGAGCGGTTGTTGTTATAGCGTAAAGAAGCAAAGGCAAACAGGGCTCTAAGCAGCTTAAACCGTGCGCGTGCCCGGTACCCTTCGTAACGCTGCCATTCATAGACATAACCGATGTCAAAATACTCATCAAACTGATTGCCCCAGGTAAGTAAAGCCTTGTAATAGCGGAGCCTGTCTTCTGAGTGCATATAGGCTGTCTTTGTGCGAAAATACAACGCACGGGCTATGTTTATACGAAGATCAGCGAACACATCGGAATAGCTTTTATCAGGATCACCTTCAGTATACAAGCCCTGATTGGGGTGAACAATATTGTATGATTGGCCGATCAGGAAATATCCAAGCTCATCTTCCTCATAATCCCCTGTCGGCGTGTTGAAAAGTCCGGCAATTCTATTTTTAAGATAATAGCCTACGCGGTGCACTCTGTAGAAATCTTCAGGCACATCGAAATACGGAGCATCATCCTGGTCATCATTGGCGGTGTATTGATAAAAAAGCGTCGGTGATATCGTATGGCGCAGTTTTCGGACAATTTTTCCATCAATGGAAAATACGCGGACGAAATCCGCTGACAGTTTTGAGTCAACCGTTGGAAAAATTGCCGAATCGTTTTCCCCGTCATCGTTTTTTATCCCCTGGTATGAAACTGCGCGTACTCCGACCTCCGTATCAAGTTTCAGCCATCCATCACGGTTGAGCGGCAGAGAAATCTTCGGATATGCGTCAAAACGATGGCCCTTAACGCCTTCCTGCCGGTAGAAATAGTCATATGCCGTATCAAACTGATAATACAAGGGAGTGGTCGACAGCGGCAGCCGCAAAGTCGAAAAAGCAATTTGAGGAAGAGGCTGAGAGATGGAGCGGTCGGAATCGTTCAGATTTTTATAGTACTCTGTGTTAAAAAGAAAGTTGCAGGACTCCCAGTTCTTGTTGAAAAAAATCAGCGATTCGTCATACGGGCGTGATCCGATGCTGACTTTATCCGTATCGACGCCTTTTGTCCTGCGTACTTCACTGCGATAATCATCATAAAACTGGCGGTCAGTAATATATGAACCCTGAGCCTTGACATAGGCATCCTGATTGAAGTAGTGTTCGCCCTCAAAATTCAGATAGCCGCGCTGGCGTTTTCGATCAAGGGGGTCACGATATTCGTCGTCAAAATAGTTACTGCTTTCATCTGCATAATACCCGTACACCTTGCCCCAGGAATCTTCCTTCAGCCTGAACCTGTATTCCAGTCCCGTACCGAGGCCCTTTTTGGAGGCTGCGTCAAGCCAGATTGTTGAGTCGGTATTCTCCGACATGGCCCAGAAAAACGAGTTGTTCAATTCAACGCCCTTGCGGGAAGACTGGGATATTTCAGGAAACAATAATCCGCTCTGGCGGGTGGTTTTTACAGGAACAAGAGCAAAAGGCAGATAGGCGACGGGTATTTTTTTTATTCTAAATACACTGTCCTTAACCGTTGCGTAGCCGTCGATGGTGACATGTATTTTCTTGGCGTCAATGCGCCAGGGTGGAACCTCTGAATCGCAGGTCGTAATGGTGCCCTGTTTGATTTCATACGTGTTGGCGCCGAGCTTTGCAATATCCTTACCGGTAATATGTAAATTATCCTGCTTGACAAAAAGCACTGCATTTTCAACATGGCCCATCTGGGTGTCAAGGTTGATGTTGAAGGAATCGCAGGTGAGAATATCACCGTTTTCATTCAGCTCAACATTGCCCCTGGCTTCAGTATCCTTTGTTTCGATATTGATTTTTATAAAATCAGCTTTCAGCAGCCTGCTGCCCTGCTCGATTTCAACGTCGCCTTTGGCGGTCAGGTTTTCGCCCTTATTGTCATAGCTGAGCTCCACAGCTTTTATATTGATCGGAAGGGTGTCATTATCGGATTTTTCCGGGCCGAAGAGTTTTGTGGCGGCGGCTGCGCCGCCTGAGGAAACAGCCAGGAAAAGAATTGTTGCACAACAAGACGCTGCAAGTTTTTTCATTTTTTTTCCTATTATTACAATGCTATACGGCCCGACGCGCACGGCGTTTTATGCATGATCATTTCACGAAGTTCACCAACCAGAAAAAGTGATCCGGCTATGATAATGAGATCATTTTTTTTGGAAAGGCTCAGTGCTTTATTATAGGCCTGGACTGAATTTTCAAACCAAAATACCCTTTTCCTGTCAGAAAAGCTAATAAATTTTTCAATTGTTTCCCGGCCGGCGGCACGGTCGATTTTCGGTCTGCACACTATAATTGCATAGGCATCGGTAGTCAAGATTTTAAGCATTGAATCGATGGCTTTGTCTGCCATCGCGCCAAGGATAAAAATGCGTTTTTTATATTTCGGATAGCCGGCAAGCGCCTTTTTAAGCATTCGCCAGCCCTCAGGATTATGAGCGCCATCGGCTATGACCGCGGGGCTTGTCCGGAGCTGTTCCAGCCTGCCAGGCCAGTGAACATGTTCGATGCCGGAGCGAAGAGCTGAATCATCGACTCGATACCCGCGCGAGCGCATAATCAGCGAACCTTCAATGGCAAGTGCGGCATTACTCAGCTGATGGTCGCCCGACAGGCCGCAGTGCATTTTTTTCAGGCTTGTATGCAACCCCGTAAAACTGAATATGCCCCGCGCATGGTGCACGACCTTAAAATCCCTGCCCTTCATCAGCAAAGGAGATCCTGCATTGCTGCAGCGCCTGGTGAACAGTTTTTTTGCAGCAGAGCTGCTAACAGCGCACACCAGCGGTATGCCGGGCTTGATGATTCCGGCCTTTTCACGGGCAATAGCTTCGATGGAGTTTCCGAGATATTTTTCATGCTCCATGCTTATTGATGTAATGATCGAGAGCCGGGGAGTGATGCTGTTTGTGGCATCATATCTTCCGCCCATTCCTGTTTCAACAATGACAGGATCTGCATGACGGAGTTTGAAATAATAAAAAGCCATGGCTGTCGTGAATTCGAAAAACGTGACAGTATGCAATGCGTTATTTTCGCAGATTTTTTTGATTTCAGCGGTGAGTTCAGCCGTGACATTCCGGGGAATGCAGGAATCATTTATTCTGATGCGCTCGGTGAAATCAATAAGGTGCGGCGAGGTGTACAGCCCTGCTGCATATCCTGCATGTTTGAAAATTGACTGGAGAAAAGCGCAGGTTGATCCTTTGCCATTCGTGCCTGCAACATGAATGCAGTTGAGCGATCGATGCGGATTGCCCAGCAGCGACAGGAGTTGAGTAATATTCGCAAGCCCGAGCTTTATGCCGAATTTCTGCAGGCTGAACAAATAGTCAATTGCTTGCTTATAGAGCATGGGGTGTGCGCGCTAGAATTGTACGGGCCCTCAGTCCTCAAACCACTTTCGACAGCGTGCCTTTGAGCGCTTCTTTCGATTGAACGCCGACGATCTGTTCAACGATCTCTCCATTTTTAAAAAGAATCAGAGTCGGAATACCCCGAATGCCGTAACGCTCAGCGATAGCGGGATTATGATCAACATTCAGTTTTCCCACTTTCGCCCGGCCTCTGAACTCGCCTGCTAGTTCGTCAATAATCGGGGCAAGCATACGGCATGGTCCGCACCATTCGGCCCAAAAGTCGACAAGTACGGGCACTGCAGACTTGAGAACTTCAGTATCAAAATTCGCTTCAGTCAGGGTTGTTTCGTCGCTCATAATGACCTCCTTGAAAAGGGTTGTTGTGCAGGTTTTTTAAGTTTCAATGTATGGCACAATCAAAAGTGAAAATCCAGAATAAAGTATAATATGCGGTTCATATTGCCATAATGTCAATTACTATTGGCTTGACTTTTTTAAAGCCGTCTATAATATGATTTCGATTCAATACTTATTATTTCATGAAGGAGATAGAAGAAATGAAAAAAGCTGTGATCGTTAGCGCTGCAAGAACCCCGGTCGGCAAATTCGGCGGCTCCCTGAAGGACATTCCAGCTCATCAGCTTGGATCAATTGCAATCAAAGAGGCGATTGTGCGGGCTGGCCTGAAGCCGGAGCAGATTGACGAGGTGATTTTCGGCAATGTCTTGACCACTGCCCAGGGCCAGAATCCTGCCAGGCAGGCTTCTATAAATGCCGGTATCCCCAAAGAAGTTCCGGCATTTACTATAAACAAAGTCTGCGCATCCGGTCTAAAGTCGGTTGCTTTAGCCGCCCAAAGCATTAAAGCCGGTGACAATGAAATTGTCATTGCAGGGGGCCAGGAAAACATGAGCGCGGCGCCCTATGCGATACCGGCTGCACGCTGGGGCGCCCGTATGAATAATGCCCAGCTCATTGACTGCATGGTCTATGACGGTGTATGGGAAAAGTTCAATGACTATCATATGGGTATGACCGCTGAAAATATCGCTGAGAAATATAATATCTCACGGGAAGAACAGGATCAGTTTTCACTGCAAAGCGAAAACAAGTCTGAAAAAGCTATTAAAGCAGGCCTGTTCAAGGATGAAATTGTCCCGGTTACGATACCGCAGCGCAAAGGCGACCCTTTAATTTTCGATACCGATGAATATCCGACACTGGGTACGACGATTGAAAAACTGGCAAAACTGTCCCCCGCTTTCAAGAAAAATGGCGGGACGGTAACAGCTGGTAATGCTTCAGGCATTAACGATGGTGCAGCCGCATTTGTGGTCATGTCTGAAGAAAAGGCCAAAGAGCTTGGCAAAACAGTCATGGGCACGGTTATTTCCTATGCATCGGGTGGTGTTGATCCGGCTTTTATGGGTATGGGCCCGATTCCCGCCGTAAAAAAGGCTCTTGAAAAGGCAGGACTTAAAGTCAGTGATATCGATTACTGGGAACTCAATGAAGCATTTGCTTCACAGGCCATTATCTGCATAAAAGAACTCGGAATTGATCCGGCAAAAGTAAACCATAACGGAGGAGCTATTTCTATCGGCCATCCGATCGGGGCAAGCGGCGCAAGAATCCTGACAACCCTGCTCTATCATATGAAGCGCATAGATGCAAAGCTTGGCGTTGCCTCACTGTGTATCGGCGGCGGGATGGGACATGCCTTGATTATCCAGCGCTAAACTGCAAGCAACCGTACATAAGCCCTGAATATTTTTACAATATTCAGGGCTTATTTTTATGTTTTTATAATTATTTCATAGGCATTTCCTGGTATGTTATGCTATTTTATTATAAACAGATATAATACCTAATTACTCAAGCGTGACTGACTTTTTAAGCGTCAGT
>JAFGCP010000286.1 GCA_016932595.1 Deltaproteobacteria bacterium | reverse complement strand
TTCGTTACACATTTTTGTGGACTATATGGACTACAGAATAAACAAATCAATTATCCAGCTTTTTCAGGGAGACATCACCAGGCTGCAGGTTGACGCCATTGTCAATGCGGCAAATTCGCGCCTGGCCGGCGGCGGCGGGGTGGACGGCGCCATTCACCGGGCCGGTGGTCCTGCCATCATGGCCGAATGCCGCAACATAGGAGTCTGCCCCACGGGTGAAGCGGTCATCACCACAGGGGGTTATCTTGCTGCAAAATACGTCATCCATACGGTCGGGCCGGTCTACCGCGGCGGCAGTTCCGGCGAGCAGAAACTATTGGAGAATGCCTATGCCAACAGCCTGAAGCTTGCCGAAAAACACGGCCTGAAATCACTGGCCTTTCCCTCCATCAGCACGGGCGTGTATGGTTATCCGATTCAGGAGGCTTCAAAAATAGCCATCCGGGCCGTCGTCGAGCATGTGAAAGGGCAGACAATTATTGAAAAAGTGGTATTTGTGCTTTTCAGCGCCCCTGATTTAGAGGTATATATAAAGAACTTGCAGCTGTTTTGTCCCTAGCGCCAGAGAGAGCTGCATGGAATTTCCTCAGGCATCAGCAGCGCCTGGCTCGTGCAGGGGAATCAGCTCGAAAAAATTATTACGCGGCATAAGAATTCAACAGGAGACACATAATGTGGGACTACAATGAAAAAGTAAAAGAGCATTTTCTCAACCCGCGCAATGTCGGAGAGATAAAGGATGCCGATGCAGTAGGAGAGGCAGGCTCCCTTGCCTGCGGAGACCAGCTGAAACTTATGCTGAAGGTTGACGATAAAGGCATTATCACCGATGCCAAGTTCCAGACCTTCGGCTGCGGCAGCGCCATCGCCTCGGCCTCGGCGCTCACTGAGCTGATTATCGGCAAAAGCATGGACGAGGTGGCAAAAATATCCAACAAAGACATCGTGGACTATCTGGGCGGGCTGCCGGTTGAAAAAATGCACTGCTCGGTCATGGGCCATGAGGCGCTGGAAGCGGCCGTGAACAACTACTATGGCGAAAGCCCCGAAACGCTTGAAGACAAAAAGAAACATGTCGTGTGCGAGTGCTTCGGCGTGACCGACCAGGAGATCATCAGCGTCGTGCGCGACAACAAACTCCTGACGGTGGAGGACGTGACCCACTACACCAAGGCGGGCGGAGGCTGCATGTCATGCCATGATAAAATCCGGGCGCTCATCGAAAAAGTGGCCGGCGAGGCTGAAAAGGCCGCATTGCCGAAACCCGAGACAAAAAAGCTCACCAACCTGCAGAAGGTAAAGCTCATCGAAGAAACCTTTGAAAAAGAAATCCGGCCCATGCTGCGCGCCGACGGGGGCGACATCGAGCTTATAGATATTGAGGGCAGCCGCGTGACCGTGTCGCTGCGGGGCATGTGCTCGTCCTGCACAAGCGCAAGCTTTACGCTTAAAAAATACATCGAGCCCAAGCTGCGCGAATTTGTCAGCGACGATATTACGGTAGAGGAGGTAAAGCCGTGAGCCAGAACGTGGTCTACACCGACAACAACGCCACAACCATGGTCGCCCCGGAAGTTGTGGAGGCCATGATGCCGTTTTTCTCACAGCTCTACGGCAATGCTTCAAGCATGCATTTTTTCGGAGGACAGATAAAAAAGCATGTTGATGAGGCCCGGGCGAAAGTGGCGGCGCTCCTCAACGCCGACCCAACTGAAATCATTTTTACCTCCTGCGGCACTGAAAGCGATAATGCCGCCATTCGCGGCATTCTGGCTGCGCAGCCGGAAAAGCGCCACATCATCACCTCGCGGGTGGAGCACCCCGCAGTAAAAAACATGTTTCAGCATCTTGGGAAAAACGGCTACCGCGTAAGCGAAATATCGGTTGACCGGCTGGGCCGCATCGACCTGGACGAACTTCGCGAAAAGCTCGACCATGAAACAGCGCTGGTGAGCATCATGTGGGCCAATAATGAGACCGGCGTTATTTTCCCCATACAGGAAATCGCCGAGCTGGTCAAAAGCAGGGGCGCCGCCTTCCACACCGACGCGGTGCAGGCCGCCGGCAAGGTGGGTATCGATATGAAAAAAACGCCCGTGGATCTTTTGTCCGTTTCCGGCCACAAGCTGCACGCACCCAAGGGCATCGGCGTTCTGTACCTGCGCAAGGGCGTCCACTGCGTACCTTTCATCATGGGAGGCCACCAGGAAAACGGTCGCCGCGCAGGCACTGAAAACGTACCCTATATTATCGGCCTTGGCAGGGCATGCGAGCTCGCGCATCAGTTTATGAGCGTTGAGCAGAGGGAGGTGGCGCGCCTGCGGGATCTGCTGGAAAACGAGCTTACTGAAAAGGCCATCGATGCAACCGTAAACGGCGATATCGAGCACCGGCTGCCCAATACGACCAATATCAGCTTCAAATATATTGAGGGAGAGTCGATACTGATGCTGCTGAGCGAGGTTGGGATAGCAGCCTCTTCAGGTTCGGCCTGCACCTCCGGCTCCCTTGAGCCGTCCCATGTATTGCGGGCCATGGGCATACCCTTCACGCGCGTTCACGGATCGGTCCGCTTCAGCCTGAGCAGGTACAATACCGAGCAGGACATTCACTGCATCGTCAAGCATATGCTGCGCATTGAAAAACGCCTGCGTGACATATCCCCTTTCGGCCGGGACGAAATTCATGCACACTAAGCTGCCCGATATCGTCGACGGTATACTGACAAGCTACAGCACGCACCGCGGCATCAATCATATGGAGGGCGCCCTGCTGCCCGCGCGCGCAGCCGTTGAGGAGCTGGTGGTGACCATCCTCAATGTGCTGTTTCCCGGCTATTATGAGAAGCGGGAGCTGCGCTTGAGCGATGTGAGCCTTTTCGTGTGGGAGCGCATTGTTTCAATCTACCACGGGCTGTCAAACGAAGTCGCCAAAAGCCTGCGCACCGCGGAAGCCCTGGAGTACCGCACGGATCAGGATATATCGCGGCTTGCCGTCGATAAAGTCGTTATCCTTCTGTCGCGCCTGCCCCATGTGAGGGAAAAACTCACCGGCGATGTGCGCGCTGCCTATGAGGGCGACCCGGCCGCAAAAACCTTCGGCGAAATCATTCTCAGCTATCCGGGCCTTTTTGCCATCGCCATCTACCGCGTGGCCCATGAGCTGTACCATCTGGAGGTGCCGCTGATTCCCCGCATCATGAGCGAATACGCCCACCGCTGCACCGGCATCGACATTCATCCCGGCGCGCATATCGGCGACAACTTTTTTATCGACCATGGCACCGGCGTTGTCATCGGCGAAACAACCGAAATCGGCGACAATGTCCGCCTCTATCAGGGCGTGACCCTGGGCGCGCTCACCTTCCGTAAAGACGCCGAAGGCCGCATCATGAAGGGCGGCAAACGCCACCCGACTATTGAGGACAATGTGGTCATCTATGCCGGGGCAACCATACTCGGCGGGGATACGGTTGTGGGGAGAAACTCCATAGTCGGCGGAAATGTCTGGCTGCTCGAGTCCGTGCCCCCCAATACCACCGTCACCCACCAGCCACCGAAGCTTTTTTTCAAGGAGAAAGAGCTTTCACCCTCCGATGATGTCTACATGTATTATATTTAGGCTATTGTCATTTTATGATGCATCTGTTCAATTGGTTTGCCTGGCCGGGCTGAATTGCCTGGTTCAGTTCGTGCAGCTCAGGATTATGCCTTCTCCCGCGAGCGGCTTATTTTTAATCAGCCTCGGGCCGTGCAAGGGGCAGGTAGATGTCAAACACCACGCCGCGGGGCAGGCGGCGCTGCAGTTTTATATGCCCGCCGTGTATCGCTATAATCTGATTGCACACGGCGAGCCCCAGTCCCGTACTGCTGGGCTTGCTGGTATAGAAAGGGTGGAACACCTTTTCCACATCCCCGTCATCGATTCCGGCGCCCGTATCCGCTATTGACACTTTGGCCTGACCGTCCTCAAGAGCAGTCGAAATATGCAGCACGCCTCCTTTGTGCATGGCGTCGATGGAGTTATGAAAAAGGTTCTGCAGCACATGGCGGAACTGGCCCGCATCGAGCTCAATAGACGGGATACCGTGATTAAAACTCGCTTCGACCTGTATGCCGTGGCAGGCGAAATCCTGCGCACATCCCTTGAGAGCTTCCTCGATAACGCTGCTCAGATAGACGCTTCTCAGCTCAAGCTTTCTGGGCCGCACAAAATCCAGCAGCTCCGACAGAATCAGCTCCAGGCGATCTGTTTCATCAACAATGATCTGAAGATACTTTGCGCTGGCCTCGTCGGCCTGCTCTTTTTTCAGAAGCCTTCTGGCAAAACCGCCTATGGACACCAGGGGATTTCGCAGCCCATGGGCAACGGTTGCCGACATTTCGCCCACGGCGGCAAGTTTTTCCGAGCGAATGAGGCGGTCGCGGCTCACTTTAAGCTCGCTGTTGGCCGCATCAAGCTCTCTGATTTTCTGGTGAAGGGTCTGCTGGGAAGCGGTCAGCTCGGCGGTTCGCTCATGCACCTTCTCCTCAAGCCTGGCAGCATACTGCTGCATGGCCTCTTCGGCAAGAGCGTTTCCGGCTGTATCCTCGTAGGTTTCACAAACCCCGATCAGCGAGCCGTCGGGGCCGATGAGCGGCGTGCAGGAAACCCGGTAGAGGTCCTTACCTCCGGAGCTCGGCAGGTCAAGCATCACCGTTTGTTTGCTGCCCGTCTCCATGCACCGCAGGGCAGGACAGTTAGGGCAATTCGTTTCAGAGTCGGCATGCAGCACGCTGTGGCAGGGGGGGGGGCTGCCCGGCGCTGCAGCCAGGGGAAACCATTCCTGCAGCGTCGCATTCGCACAGACAATACGCCTGCCGGGGGTGAGAATGGCGATGCCGCGGCCAGGGTCATCCATAAGCCCTGCAAGCAGGCTTGAGGACTGCTGCAGCCGCTCGAGCTCTTGAAGCAGTCTTTGATCGTCGCTTTTCAAGGACATGTAAAACACCAGCGGAAATACATGCGCTGCCCACAGCCAAAAACCGGCGCCGCATGAAAAAAAACAAACGGGTTACTTGAAATACTTCTTTGCAATTTTGGCAAAGCCTTCAGCCGCGCCCTCGATCATGCGGTCATCAACGCAGTAGGCGATGCGAAAATAACCCGGGCACCCAAAGCCGCTGCCCGGCACCACCAGTATGCGCTCCTGCTGCAGTTCCATGACAAACTGCACATCATCGGCAGGCGCCTTTGGAAACAGATAAAATGCGCCTTCGGGCTTATGGAACTGATAGCCCATCCCGCCAAGCAGGTCGCAGAGCCGGTCCCGCTTGCGCTTGTAAAATGTAATGTCGACCGACAGGCCCTGCAAATGCCGCACGATGCGCTGCATGGTGGCCGGAGCGTTCACAAACCCCAGGGTCCGGTTGCAGAAAATAAGGCCGCCCATCATTTTATCAAGCGGCGCAAGGGCCGGGTTCACGGCGATAAAACCCAGGCGCTCGCCGGGCAGCGACAAGTCCTTTGAATAGGATGTTACAATGAGGCTGTTGCGATAGGCCTGCATGATGCTCGGGACCTTCACCCCGTCATACACGATTTTCGAATACGGCTCATCGGAAATAAGATATATTTCGCCGCCCTGTTTTTTGCATGCCCGCTCAAGCATCTCGCCCAGAGCCCTGATGGTTTTGGCATCATAGACACGGCCCGTCGGGTTGTTGGGCGAATTAATGAGCACAGCCTTGGTGCGACCGGTAATTGCCGCCTCGATGGCTGCCACATCAAGGTTGAAATCTTCTGTTGTTTTCACCAGCTTCGCAATGCCGCCGGCATTGTCGATATAAAAATTATACTCGACAAAATACGGCACCGGCACTATGACTTCGTCGCCCGGATCAAGCATGGTCTTGAGCACCACGTTGAGCGCCCCGCCTGCGCCGCAGGTCATGACGATATGGTCGCCGAATATTTCAACGCCGTGTTCTTCGGACATGTATTCCGCAACGGCCTGCCGCGTCTCCACATACCCGGCATTTGACATATAGCCGTGCTGCAGGGGTATGCGGTTGCGTATGGCGTCTTCCAGCAGGTCAAAAAACTTTTCAGGAGGCTCGACATTGGGATTGCCGAGGCTGAAATCAAAAACCTTGTCTGCGCCGTACTGCTTTTTAAGAATCGCGCCCTGCTCAAACATCTTGCGTATCCAGGACGCATTCTCCATGAAGTTCTGCACTTTTTTCGAAATTGCCATGCTGGTCTCCTGCAACCGGTCTGTGCTGTGTTTCAGCTGAATATGTTACCTCAAAAAAGCCCATAACACAACAGCCGGATACAATTGTTCTGAAGCGGTTTCAGACAACATGCGGCGCAGGCGGGAGGCTGTTGTCATGCCCCGGGCAATGCCGCCATGAAAAAAAACAGCAGGGGATTTGTACGCCCGCGTACAAATCCCCTGCATGATGGTCAATCAGCACCAACTGTACTCAGTCCATAGAAATAGCTTCAACCGGACACTCGTCAACGCAGGTACCGCAATCAACACAGGTATCGGCATCGATAACGGCCTTATCGTCTTTCAGCGTGATTGCCTCAACCGGGCATACTTCAACGCAGTTTCCACAGCCCGTACATTTCTCAGGATCAGTTTTTGCTGCCATAGCGAATATCTCCTTTCTAAATAATGAAATAATTTTCTATATACCATTGATTTTTCCCTGCTGCAAACACAAAAGCGCTACTGTGAAAAATTCTCTTCAAGCGAGCGCAGCAGATTATAGAAGTCGCCATTGGTGTCTATGCTGCGATTTTTCACTTTCAGCGTTTCCTGATTAATAAGCGAGCTGAAAGCAATGCCGTCTATCTCCAGATTATCACAGACCGTCACCATTTCCCCGAACCTCCCCTGCTCAATCAGCCGGTAGGCCCCCACGCCAAGCTGCGAGGTCAGGAGCGCATCATAGAGCGACGGCGGAAGCTGGCGCGTTTCATACCCCGCGATCTGCGGCTTAAAGCTCTTTTTGGTGCCGGTTTTCGCCTTGTAGATCTGCTCAAGCTCCTTTGCCAGGTGCTCGCCGATTTTTGCCTCTGCAAGGCGCAGGTTGCCGAAGCGGTCCTTTTCCATCCTGCCCTTTTCATCGTCCGTCAGCAGGTCAGCTATTCCCTCGGCAATGCAGAAAACACCGTAACCGCGGCCCCCCTGTTCTCTCCTGATGACCATATCGACCAGGTCCTGGGCAAGAGCATCAAGACTGAAGGTTTTATTTTCATAGTCCTCGGGAATAATGGCCTTGGTGCCCCGCGCGTAAATGCTGGCGGCTGCGGTGTACCAGCCTGCCTTGCGGCCCATAAGCTCAACCACATGATAGCAGTTGGTGGCCTTGGCATCATCATACAGGCCCCGGACGATGCGGCCCGCAGCCTCGGCAGCGGTGAAGTAGCCGAAGGTCCAGGGTATGCCGTAGTAGTCATTATCGATTGTCTTGGGCACATGCACAACGCCATGAAAGGGAAAGCTTTCATCCTGCGCAAAACGCCTCCTGCTCAGCTCATGGATAAAGTTGGCTGTTTTGAGCGTGTCGTCGCCGCCGATGGAAATAAGAGCGCCGACCTTCAAATATTTGAAGGTATCGATGATGCGGCTGAGCGCTTCGGTCTTTTGAGGGCTGTCAAGATCATGAAGGCTTTTGATATCCTTGCCCGGGTTGGCCCGGGATGTGCGCAGGATAAAGCAGTTTGCTTCTATGGCATCAGAGGCAACCGTCTTATCGATATGCATAAAATGTTTGCCCGGCTGCAGGTCCTGCGGCGGGAGATCCTGCAGATACTCATAGCCGTTATTAAATCCGATTACCTCGATGCCCCGATCGAGAAACTGCTTGGCGCCGCCCGACAGCACACGGTTTGCCCCGGGCGCCGGGCCTCCGGAATGCAGCAGGGCAACCTTGAGTTTCATGCATTTG
>JAFGCP010000285.1 GCA_016932595.1 Deltaproteobacteria bacterium | reverse complement strand
GCCGAGCGGCTGCACGAGGAGCACGGCCTTGATGTGACGGTTGAGACATTTTTGGACCATCCCAGCATTGCCGCCCTTGCAGCAGGTATTTGCGGACCTCTGCCTGAAACAGCTGGCGCATACCTTACCGGGCAGCTGCCGGTGCAGGCAGCCTGTCTGCCGGACCGGGCCTCTCCCCCGGCAGCCTCGTGCGCCGTGACTGCCAGTGATGCGGCTGTTCAGGATATGCTCAGAAAAATACAGATTGTGCTGCCTGTCGATGCGTTTACCGACAGGGCCATGCTTGACCAGGTTACAGCGCGGGTGCGGCAGCTATTCGCCGAAAGCCGGATAACTGTGGGCGCCGGGACCCCTCCTCCACCGGCGCCCCCCCACGCTCTTTCAGCCTCTTTGCCGCAGGCACAGGTTGCTGCCCCAACAGTACCGTCGGCGCAGCAGTATCTTGCCGCAGCATTCACCTCCGTGCTTCGCATCTCCTCGATAGCGCCGGATGCGGACTTTTTCGATCTGGGCGTCACCTCGCTGAACCTTATTGAAATAGCCGAGCTGCTGCATGAGCAGCACGGCATTGATGTGCCGGTTGAAGTTTTTCTGGATCATACGACCCTGAGCAGCCTGGCGCAGTATCTGCAAGGCAAGCTGCCTGCGGCAAGCCCCCGCAGCGGTGATGCTGTGCCGCCAGCGCAGGAACATTGTTCTCCCCGGCCGGTTTCAGCTTCGTCCGGTGCGGCAGATAGTGCCCTAGAGCCGGTATCCTTTGCCCCGCAGGAATACGCGAGCTGCGCCTGCCGCCGCAGCTTTGCAGCAGATCCCGTGCCGCTGCGCAGCCTGAGCCGGCTGCTGGGCCTCCTCAAGGAGGAAACCGTGAGCGGCCAGCCGAAATATCTTTACCCGTCTGCCGGCGGACTCAATGCCGTGCAGACCTATGTCTATGTAAAAGCGGGCCGCGTCGAGGCAGTGCCGGCGGGAATGTATTACTACCATCCCGCAACACATCAGCTCATGGCAGTTGGCGAAGGCGTCCTACCTCAGGAGAGTATGCATCCTGCCAACCGGCCCGTTTTTGAAAAAGCCGGATTCTGCATATTTTTCATTGCGCAGCTTGCGGCGCTTCGGCCGGTCTATGACTGCCTGAGCCCTGCTCTCGCCCTGCTTGATGCCGGCTATATGCAGCAGCTGCTCATGAGCAGGCAGGAAGCCGCGGGACTGGGGCTGTGCCCGCTTGCCGGGACGGATTTCAGCAGCGTGCGGGATCTTTTCAGCCTTGAGGAAACCCATCTTTTCATGGCCTGCCTGGCCGGCGGCCTGCCGGACAGCAGAGCTGACATCAGCGGCAGCCCGGCTGATGTTTTTCAGGGCAAGCTTACCGATCATTTTGCAGGGCCTGCCCCGGACTGGGCCTGCCTGCGGCTGGTAGCTGTCGGCGCTCTTGACTGCCTTAATGTTTTAACCCCTGAGCAGCATGAAGAGCTGCACCGCTCGCAGCCGCATTTGAGGAAAATGACCCGGCCGCAGACACAATCGCTGCAGCCTGTCAGTTTTTTGCATAATCAGTATGTGCTTCGCTCAACGCAGCGAAGCTTTGCCCGACGGCCCGCAGCATTTGCTGCATTTTCAAAATTTATGGCCCTGCTGCGGCTTGTGCAGCAGAGTGGCGGGTATGCGGCCCTGTATGATTCGGCCGCAGGCGCCTATGCCGTACAGGTCTATCTCCATATCCAGGAAGGGGCGGTCGAGCAGGTGCCGGCAGGCATCTACCTGTATGACCAGGTCGGCCATAAGCTGCGCCGGATAAGCCGTGCCGGCGCAGCTGAGCTGCGCCAGGCCCATTTCCCCCGCAACCGCTCATATTTCGCCGAAGCCGGATTCAGCATTTTCTGCATAGCTGATCTCAGCAGGCTGGAGCCGCTTTTCGGCAGCCAGGGGCACCAGCTTGCCATGCTTGAGGCGGGCTGCATCGGCCAGGTGCTCATGGACCATCAGGCCGAGTTCGGCATGGGCGTCTGCCCCATAGGAGCCATGCGTTTTGAGGGCCTGCGTGGGCTGTTCGGCCTGGGGCAGCAGCAGGTTCTGCTGCACAGCTTTCTCTGCGGCCCTGTTGACCGCAGCATTCCGCGTGCGGGGATCAATTGCCTGAAGCGTGCCTCACAGGAGCAGATGGAATAATTAATAATAGGTAAACCCCCAGCTCTGCTGGGGGACTCCAAGAGTTTGACAGTTCCGGGAGTATGCAGAGGTGCTTTGGGGAAAATGATTGATGTCAATCCCGAAAAAAGAAAAGGTAGGGTGGGTGCAACCCACCATTGGCAGGCATGAATACATTTGGTGGGTTTCGTTTTGCTACACCCACCCTACAGCTGCTAACCTCAACCCGTTCGCCCTGAGCCTGTCGAAGGGTTGAACTGAAGTCTCAATACCGTTCATGGTTCGACAAGCTCACCACGAACGGTATTGAGACGCTGCTGCAAAATAATTAAAACGGCTCTCCCTTTCATCACAACCTTAATGTGCTCTAGCTATGTGCTCGTAAAAGCTTCAGCCCTTGAAGAAGCCGGGAACGAGTGATTCCCTCTAGTGTGACCGTGTCCTGGAAGTGTTTTGTTTTCCGCAGATATAACGCACCGGCGCTGCGGCAAGCCCGTAAACAAACAGGCAGCTGGCAGCGCCCATGGTTATCCATTTCAGGCAGGTTGTCACAGCCATGACCCAGGCCGCTGTATCCATTCTCTCAGGATAAGCAGCCAGTAGCGCAATGGATAGAAAGTTTTCTGTCCAGTCAAACAGTCCCGGCAGCAGGGCTACAGAGCTTAGCCGCGCAATTTTTCGGTTATGTGCATACCCAAGGGCGAGGTATATAAAAACAAGGTAGAAAAACGAATAGACAAGAGGCCATGCAAAGTCATACACCAGCAGGGTCTTTATATAGGCGCTGCGGCCATCCACTCCATATGCTTCGGCCATTTTATACACCGTTTCCGGCTTCGGAAAAAAAACAAGCCCCGGACTTCCCGCCTCACGTGTGTACATTTCCACGGCAGCTTTTTGCCGGGGCAAAACAAAAGAAGTAAACGAAACAAACACTACACAGGCGATAATGAGTGCCGGGAGGGTAGCTATTCTGCTCAGAACCTTATAAAGTGCGTGCATGCCAGGCCTTACGCTTTGATGAATGACCTCAGCACCCGGGGCAGTATGCCGCCGTGGCGGTAGTAGTCGATTTCGATGGGTGTGTCAAGGCGGCTGAGTACGCTGAAGCATTTTACTTCCCCATTGTCGCTGCGCGCTTCCACTGTTATTTTTTCTCCCGGCGAAAGCGTCCCGGATAGAGGAACGGTATAGGTTTCACGGCCCGTGAGGCCAAGGCTGTGGGCGTTTTCGCCGGGCAGAAACTGCAGGGGCAGCACCCCCATGCCCACAAGATTGCTGCGGTGGATGCGCTCATATGATGCGGCTATGACCGCACGCACGCCCAGCAGCTGCGTGCCCTTGGCAGCCCAGTCGCGGCTGCTGCCCATGCCGTAGTCGCGGCCCGCAATGATAATGGCTGGTATCCCGGCGGCGATATACCGCCGGGATGCCTCGAAGATGCTCATGATCCGGCCTTCCGGCAGACAGGCGGTCAGGCTGCCTTCGGCGCCTGCGGCAAGCTCGTTCTTCAACCGGATATTGGCCAGCGTACCGCGCACCATGACATGATGATTGCCCCGGCGGCTGCCATAGGAATTGAAGTCACCGGGCTGTACCCCATGTTCCGTGAGATAGGCGGCTGCCGGGCTTGTTTTTGCGATAGCGCCTGCCGGGCTTATATGGTCTGT
>JAFGCP010000284.1 GCA_016932595.1 Deltaproteobacteria bacterium | reverse complement strand
GCCTCCCAGCAGCAACGGGGTGATCTGCTTGGCAAAGCCCCAGCTTGCGCTGAACCACTCGCCCAGTTCCCCCTGATCCCGGCTCGTGATTATTGAGAGCCCGATAACAGCAGCGCCAAAGGCTATGAGCGGCTCATGGGGAAACAGGATGGCAAGCACGGCCGTCGGAACGGCAACGCAGAGCAGCTTTGCCCATGCCATACCAAACCAGAGAACAAGAATGACTGCAAAAGCAGCGGCTGATAGACCGGTCAGATACCATTTGACCGAATAGATTGCGGCGAAAAAACCTTCGGGCGAATCGGGCTTCCCCCAGTTTGCAAAAACAAGTATCGCCACCATGAGGGCAAAATAAATTGTCGTTTGCCAGAGCGGCTGTTGCACGTCCGGTTCCGGCATGGCTATGTGAGCATTGGCCTTGGCGATTTCCTCCTTGCGAAAGATAAAATGCATGAGAAGGCCGATAATGATGCTGAACACAACAGCGCCTGCGGCGCGGGCAATGCCGATATCAATGCCAAGAATACGGGCTGAAAGAATGATCGCCAGCACATTGATTGCCGGGCCTGAATAGAGAAATGCGCTTGCAGGCCCGAGCCCCGCGCCCATTTTATAAATGCCGCCGAACAGGGGCAGCACCGTGCAGGAGCAGACGGCAAGCACTGAGCCCGATACTGACGCTACGCCGTAGGCAAGCACCCTGTTGGCGCGTGCTCCGAGATATTTCATGACTGATGCCTGGCTGACAAACACGGAAATGGCGCCTGCTATGAAAAAGGCCGGAATAAGGCAGAGCAGCACATGTTCGCGGGCATACCACTTGACCAGCTGGAATGATTCAGTGACCGCAGTATCAAACCGCGGCACGCCAACCGGCAGATAAAAGCAGGCAAGAAATGCCGCGATTATTATGGCAAGGGGCTTCCATTCGGTTTTCCAGTCCATAGTTCGATTTTCTCAAAAAAATTTATTTTATAAACACAAACTTCAGATCTCTCCCTTCGGTCGAGATGACAAAAGGGATGGTCGAAGATGACAAAAGGGACGGTCGAAGATGACAGCACTGCTGAGAGTAATAA
Source organism: Deltaproteobacteria bacterium (assembly GCA_016932595.1). Lineage (GTDB taxonomy): Bacteria > Desulfobacterota > WTBG01 > CAIYCZ01 > CAIRTM01 > CAIWCT01. The sequence continues at coordinate 5,892 of JAFGCP010000284.1, read as the reverse complement.
AAAAACGATGTCATTTCGACTGAAGGGAGAAATCTCCTTCCTGAGATGTCATTTCGAAGCGCAGCGAGAAATCTTTTTTCAGAGAAAAATTTAAAATTTTAAACTTAAATCCTCCCACTTCGGATTATTCTCAATAACCAGTCGATTCTTTTTTTCTCGCCGCCATTTTTTTATCTTTTTTTCTCTGGAAATTGCAGCAATCGGGTCTTCAGTTGTTTCAAAGTAAACAAGCTTGTTAACATTATATTTCGAGGTGAAGCCTTCAATCATCTTAGTTTTATGCTCCAGTATTCGCCGTTGCAGATCATTTGTCATGCCGATGTACATGACATTGTTGTTCGAATTTGTCAGAATGTAGACGAAAAACAGTTTATCGTTCAAAGACTTGTCCTTGAAAGCATTTCAAAACCAGTTGCACTTCGAGATCTCTCCCTTCGGTCGAGATGACAAAAGGGACGGTCGAGATGACAAAAGGGTCGGTTGAAGATGACCGCACTGTTGAGAGTAATAAAAAACAATGTCATTTCGACCGAAGGGAGAAATCTCCGTCCTAAAACGTCATTTAGACCGCAAGGGAAAATTTTAAATTATAAGCTCTAACAGCAAGCCCTTTCAATCTTTGAAATTTCCCACAAACTCCCTTATCTCATCCCGCACTTTTCTAAATGATGCAAGCACTTCCTGCTCGGTTCCCGTAACTGCCGCAGGATCGTCAAACCCATGGTGCATTTTTACACCTTTGCCGAAAAACACCGGGCAGTTCTGCGCCGCGCTGCCGCAGAGGGTAATGATATAATCAAATTCTTTTACGGGCAGGTCATCGATATGTTTTGACGTCTGCCCTGTAGCATCAATGCCGATTTCCCGCAGCACCTCCAGGGTTTTCGGGTGCACGCCCTTGGGCTCGGTGCCCGCGGAAAAAATCTCGAACTCATCGCCGCGGAAATGCCGCATGATGCCTTCGGCCAGCTGGCTGCGGGCCGAGTTGCCGGTGCAAAGAAAAAGTAGTCGCTTCATGAAGTTGTCCCGTTATGAATGTTAAAATACTTTTTCCTGAAAAAGAGCGATACATTGACAAGGCTGATAAGCACCGGCACCTCGACAAGGGGGCCGATGACGGCGGCGAATGCCGCGCCCGAGTTAATGCCGAACACGGAAACAGCTACTGCTATCGCAAGCTCGAAATTGTTCGATGCGGCGGTAAACGACAGGGTGGCGCTCTGGCCGTATGGGGCGCCCACCTTTTTACTCATAAAAAAAGATACAAAGAACATGATCACAAAATAAATAAGAAGCGGTATGGCGATGCGCACGACATCGAAGGGGATTTTTACAATAAGTTCACCCTTGAGGGAAAACATGACAAGAATAGTGAACAGAAGCGCGATCAGCGTTATCGGGCTGATTTTGGGTATAAACTTTTCCTGATACCATTTTTTGTCTTTAATATTAATAAGCGTAAAGCGCGTGATAATGCCTGCGATAAAGGGTATGCCCAGATATATAAAAACGCTTTTGGCAATCTGGCCGATGGTAATATCGACAACAACGCCCTTCAGCCCGATCATGGGCGGCAGAACGGTGATGAAAATCCAGGCATACAGGGAAAAGAACAGCACCTGAAAGACTGAATTGAAAGCAACAAGCCCGGCGCAGTATTCGGTATCACCTTTAGCCAGATCATTCCACACAATGACCATGGCAATGCAGCGGGCAAGGCCGATCATGATAAGGCCGACCATATACTCTGGATAGTCGCGCAGAAAAACAATGGCCAGCACGAACATAAGGATTGGCCCGATGATCCAGTTCTGCACCAGCGATAGCCCGAGCACTTTAAAATTGTGGAACACCTCTCCCATTTCCTCATATTTAACCTTGGCAAGGGGCGGGTACATCATGAGAATAAGCCCGATAGCAATCGGTATATTTGTTGTGCCCGACTCGAACTGCTTCCAGAATCCACCAATCCCCGGAAAGAGATATCCCCAGCCGACACCGACAAACATGGCAAGAAAAATCCAGAGCGTCAGATAGCGGTCGAGAAACGAGAGCTTTTTTGTCAGGCTTTCAGCCATGATTCATGCCTCCATAAATTGCTACGTGTCAATTTTGGGAAACTTGCTGCGCATCCAGTCATTCCGGCGAAAGCCGGAATCCAGAAAAAGCAAACTGGATGCCGGATCAAGTCCGGCATGACGAAATGACTTCAATGCACTGTCCGCTTGCTGCGGGGTGGCTCAATTATTTTTTACACAGCTCCTGCCTGCATAGTGAAGCCGCTGTTTTTCTATCATGTTTCACGCAGGTATCATCGTTAACCCAGGCTTTAAGCTGCCTGAGTATCAGGGGCGCATACTGATTTATCCGTTCCTGGCAGAGCCTGTACTCAATCCACTGGCCTTCGCGCTCATCGCTGACAAGGCCGGCCTCTTTGAGAAGGCTCAGATGCTTTGAAACGCTGGGCTGGGTTATGCCAAGGACTGCTGCCAGCTCGCATACGCACATGGGCTTTTGTTCAAGCATTTTCAGTATGCGCAGGCGGTTTTTGTCGCCGGCTGCTTTCAATACTTTTAAAAGTTCTCTCATGGGGGCTCCAAAAAGGTATATAGCTAATTAGCTATATAGTAGTTTAGCCACAAAAAAGGGGGTTGTCAATTGATAAATGAAAAAAAACAGGAGCCGGATAGCGGGAAGTATGAGGGCAGGGTCGGGGCAGACCTGCGTGTCTGCCCGGTTCAGGGTGTATACACAGGCGCTCCTCTACTGTGTACAGCGTCACATAAAAAGGGTGGCAATATTTTATTTATACAAAAAAAACATGCCTTTTTTATCCCCCTTTGAAAAAGGGGGATACAGGGGGATTTTTTGCAGCCAGATAAATCCCCCTAACCCCCTTTGCAAGGGGGAATTTTTCGCCCCCTCTTTTGTGTGGGGCTGTATTAAGAGATTTCCCGGCGTTTAATTTTATACGCCTCATTCCATAGGTAATGTCATGCGCCCCAGAGCGAAGCAAAATAAAAAAAGCGGAAACACCCGTCAAGGCATTTCCGCTTTTAAAATTTCTTCTTGTGCAGCAATTCAGATCGCTATATTCGCGTCCTTGTCGATGTCCACCTGATCCGTTCCCACTTCACTGAAGGGTTCAGTGCCATCCATGTCTTCTGCTATAACGCCTTCAGCTTCGGCATTTGCCCAGGCAGACAAATAGGCATCCACCTGGGATGCTTCTCCCCTGCCGTCTAACATATAATCATCAGGTGTTTCCGTGAGGGCTGCTAAAACAAGCATGAGTGTTGCCATAAGCAGCTTTTTCATGGGCATCTCCTTTTCTATGCTTCCTACCATATATTGTAGCCTATATCTAAATAAAATCAATATGTAGTGAAATTATTTTTTATTTTTGGAGTCCTACCTTTTAAACGTATACGACGACCGGCGGTTGCAAAATAACTAGTTGAATTACCGTATATTTTTTTAGATTATCCAAACTTTCCCTTGCTTTTTTTTGTTTTTTGTGGATAATAATAATTTCCTTGAATATCGCATGGCGGCAGCTGCCGTCTTTTTTATTCTCTTCAGGAAAATCATAGCCTGTGGCGAAGTTCCCCTGAAGAAGGCAACTGAAACACGTCGTGTTTTTTGATTGAGCCCTTTCAAGGCGAAATCATGTCACCCGTTCAGCGGGTGGCTGTTGGCCCGCACAACGTAACCCATAGAAAATCAGGATACCCCTCCAGCAATGATCAAGCAGCACAAAATAAGAAACATCGCTATTATAGCGCATGTCGACCATGGCAAGACGACGCTCGTCGACCAGCTTTTTAAGCAGAGCGGCATGTTCAGAGATAACCAGAATGTGGCCGAAAGGCTCATGGACTCGATTGATTTGGAGCGCGAGCGCGGCATAACCATAGCCTCCAAGAACGGCTCGTTCAAATATCAGGACTTTCTCATTAATATCATCGATACTCCCGGCCATGCCGATTTCGGCGGCCAGGTCGAGAGGGTGCTCAAAATGGCCGACGGCGCCGTGCTGCTGGTTGATGCGCAGGAAGGCCCCATGCCGCAGACCTATTTTGTCTTGAAAAAGGCCCTTGCCCTTGGTTTGCCCATTATCGTCGTTATCAATAAAATCGACAAGCCTGCTGCACGGTGCGACTGGGCCGTTGATCAGGTTTTTGATTTGTTTGTAAAGCTTAATGCTCCCGAGGAGATTCTCGACTTCCCCATCGTCTATGCTTCTTCCCGCGACGGCTATGCCATCAATGAGCTCGGCGATGAGCCCGTGTCCATGGAGCCGCTGCTGCAGAAGGTTATTATTCACATACCCGCCCCTGCAGGCGACCCGGAAAAGCCCTTGCAGCTGCTGGTCAGCTCCATTGACTATTCGCCCTATCTGGGCCGGCTGGGCATCGGCAAGGTCACATCAGGTACGCTCAATGTCAATAAAGACATCGTGATGGCCCGGCGCGACGGCACGCTTACCCCTGCCCGCATCACCAAGGTGTACCGGTTTGAAAGCAATCAGAAGGTGGCGACCGACACGGCTGGCATCGGCGAAATCGTGGCCATTGCCGGCATGGAGGATGTGACCGTAGGGGTTACTTTCACCGACCCCGACAACCCCATTCCTCTGCCGCCCACGGTGATTGATCCGCCGACAGTGTCTATGAACTTTATTCCCAATGATTCTCCTTTTGCCGGCCTTGAAGGCCAGTTTGTCACCTCCCGCCAGCTCGACGAGCGGCTGGAGCGGGAGACGTTTTCCGATGTGGCGCTCGTGGTCAAGCCGCTTGAGGACCGCGTGGGCTTTGCGGTTTCCGGCCGGGGGGAGCTGCATCTCTCGATTCTGATTGAGCGCATGCGCCGCGAGGGCTATGAGTTTCAGGCAACCCGTCCGCAGGTTATCATGCACGAGAAGAACGGCGAGCTGCTTGAGCCCTATGAGGAGCTGACCATTGATGTCGACGAGCTGTATATGGGCGCGGTCATTGAGCGGCTCGGCATGCGCAGGGGCCAGATCCGGGAGATGAAGCAGGGCCAGGGTATGACGCGGCTTTTATATGCAATCCCCACCCGCGGGCTGCTGGGTTTCCGCTCCGAGTTTATGACCATCACCAAGGGCATGGGCGTTATGAACTATGTGTTCAGCCACTATGGCCCCCATGCCGGAGAGATGCGCAACCGCAAAAACGGCGCGCTGGTCGTGAAAGCACCCTGCACCACAGTCGCCTATTCGCTGTTCAACCTGCAGGAGCGCGGCAGGCTTTTTGTCGGGCCGGGTCTTCCCGTGTATTTGGGCCAGATTGTCGGAGAGAATGCCCGTGACGACGATATGATCGTCAATCCCGCCCGCGGCAAAAAGCTCACCAATATGCGCGCCGCAGGCTCCGATGAAAATGTTGTTCTTACCCCGCCGCTCAAAATGAGCCTTGAGGACTGCCTTGCCTGGATTAATGACGACGAGCTGGTGGAGATAACTCCCAAGTCAATCCGGCTGCGCAAGCGGCAGATGCCACGGTAGGGTAGGGATCAGGGGTCGGAGTTGGGAGTGCAGAAGCCGTAGGGTGGATTAAGCGCAGCGAATCCACCACATACTGCAAAACACAGAATGTAGGGCGGGTTCCAACCCGCCGGAATCATACAAGCAGGGTCGGGGTTTGGAGTCGTAGGGGCGCGGTGCCCGCGCCAGCAAGTTCGGAGTCATGAGTCCGGAGGGTGGATGCAGCGTAGCGGAACCCACCAATTATTTTTTCAATCATCAATGGTGGATTTCCCCCACCCTACCTGCTTTTTTGTCCCATGATAACGGACGAATCCAGCACGATCTTCATGAGATCGCCTTGAACACATCCTCATCTGTCATAAAACCCTGCGCTTCGGCAAAAG
>JAFGCP010000283.1 GCA_016932595.1 Deltaproteobacteria bacterium | reverse complement strand
GTGTTCTGCCATGAAATCACCACGCCTACGGCCATCACTGACCTCATGGCCCGCGGCAAAGACCGGGTATTTAACCTGTCAAAAATAAAGGCGGTTATAGACCATGTATCGCCTGCCAAGGACTCAAAAACCGCGGAGCAGGGCAAGGTGCTGCGGGACTGGGCGCGGCGTCACGGCATCAAGGATTTTTTTGATATCGGCCGAAACGGCGTCTGCCACGCTATTTTTCCCGAAAAGGGCTTTGTGCGGCCCGGTTACACCATTATCATGGGCGATTCGCATACCTGCACGCATGGCGCTTTCGGCGCTTTTGCCGCAGGCGTGGGCACCACCGATCTTGAGGTTGGCATACTCAAGGGCGTCTGCGCGTTCAAGCCCCCGAAAACAATGAAGTTCGAGCTGAGCGGCAGGCTGCCTGAAGGGGTCTATGCCAAGGATGTGATTCTTTTTATCATCGGGAAAATAGGGGTGAACGGCGCCACTAATATGATTATGGAATTCACCGGCCCGGTCATTGACGCCATGAGCATGGACAGCCGCATGACTCTGTGCAATATGGCAATTGAAGCCGGCGCCACCTGCGGCATCTGCAATCCGGACATGACAACGGTAGACTATCTCTGGCCCTTCATCAAAGATGAGTTCGCCTCGAAGCAGGAGGCCTGTGCAGCCTACAGGGCCGTGGCCTCGGATGCTGATGCGGAGTATGAAAAAATTCACGACTTCGACATGAGCGGTCTTGAGCCCATGGCAACATTCGACTACCGGCCCGATAATGTTAAGCCCGTGCGGGAGCTTGCAGGCGAGCCGGTCGACCAGGTCTATATCGGCTCCTGCACCAATGGCAGGCTCGAGGATTTGCGCATTGCCGCTGCAGTGCTCAAGGGCGCTAAAATTAATGAACGGGTGCGGGGCATTCTGTCGCCTGCTACGCCCCGTATCTATCAGCAGGCCCTTGATGAAGGGATTATCAAAATTTTTATGGATGCCGGTTTCTGCGTGACCAATCCCACCTGCGGGGCATGTCTCGGCATGAGCAACGGGGTTCTGGCTCCGGGCGAGGTATGCGCTTCAACCACCAACCGCAATTTTTACGGCCGTATGGGCAAGGGCGGCATGGTGCATCTCATGAGCCCGGCAACAGCTGCTGCCACGGCTCTTGCCGGCTGCATTACCAATTCAGCATTGTACAAAGGAGGCAAATGATATGAAGACATTCGGCGGAAAAGTTTTGTTTCTCGACCGTGCTGACATAAACACCGATGAGATAATTCCGGCAAAATATTTGACCGAGATTACCAAGGAGGCCATGAAGCCTCACCTCTTAGAGGATTTGAAGCTTGAGGGTTTTGACCGCCGGCGCGACATTGCGGGCAAACGGGTCGTTGTGACGCGGGAGAATTTCGGGTGCGGCTCCTCGCGCGAGCATGCGCCCTGGGCCTTCGAGGTCAATGACATCACCGCCATCATCGCCCCGAGCTTTGCCCGCATTTTCCGGCAGAACATGTACAACTGCGGCATGCTTGCCCTTGAGCTGCCGGCTGAAGCGGTCGAAGACTTATTTGCAAGATATGCTTCGCAGGAGACTATACTAGATATTGATCCCTTCGGCGGCAAGCTTAAGGTAAGGTCGGGCGATAGTTCCGAGGAGATCGAATTTAAGGTTCATGGTTTTGATGCAGCCCTGATTGCAGCCGGCGGCTGGGTGGAATATGCAGACAGCAAGTACTGATTCTGAAGGCTACCAGCTTCTGTTTCGCGACGGTGGAGCCGATATGCCGGCGCCTCACACAGGAAAGAATTCGTTCCTAAAAAGCATTTTAATGCAAGTGGACTCGTGGCATTGCTGTATCAACTGCACAAACTTCACTACAACACATAAACCAACATATACGGAACCGTCCGGACGGTTGCGTGAGAGGACGGGGGAGGAGCTCCCCCCCCTCTTACTCGAGTAAAACATGTTTCTAAATTTTCCTAAAAAAATCTAACAGAACAAGGCACAGCCTATTTGCAGGAGAGGCCCTGTGCCGCGAGATTCTGCTACATGAATTTTCCACTTACTGCGGCGCATGCTTTGAACAGGCGCCTGACGCCCTCTTTCAGCGCCGGACTGCTTTCCATGGATGTGATAAGAGCCGGGGAATAGTGGTAGAACAACTCCACCAGCTGCCGGCCGAAGCTGGTTGTGTTAAGCACCTGGTCTCTGAAGGCGCGAAGCGCGGTGAGGCTTTCGGCATCATCACTCAATGCAGCCAAAGCCGCACATGAAGATTTTTCAAGGTAAAAAGGAAGTTCTATCAATAGGTCCCCATTATAATAATACGCAACTTTCCAATTACCGGTTAATTCAGCCGCTGCGGTATCTTTTATTTCCATTGAAGAAAGAGAACAGAAATTACCAGCCTCGGAAAAAGTTCCTATAGGGTTTTCCGCATAAAACCGGCCTTCATAAAACCATTTAGTTTGACGGGTAGCCCCGGCTGTAACATTATTTATTGTAACAAAAAAATATACAGCCGCATCTTTTGTATTAAAAGTAGTTACCGGCGGCGGAATATCATCACAGCTTGTTGGAGCACTGGTACTCAGGATGGCCTGTGTGACATAAGCAGCATTGGCAGTACCTGTTAAAAAAAGCAACAGAATCCCTGAAAGTAAAATTTTGTATCTCCGCATTCGATGCTCCTTTGATTTAAGTATTCTTTTTAGTTTAATACCATAAAAAAAGCATGTGCTCCAGGCTGGCGCCTTTTCTGCTGGACTGTTGGACCGGCTTCCGCGTTTGTTTTAATCTCAACCCAAGCTTTCATTCTATCTGCAGGGCGACTGACCGGTGGTTTTTTTCATGTATAAATAAACATATCGGAAATCAGGCGCCATATCATAAATAAATTCAGGGAATGGGGCGCTCATAATCAGCGTATTTTTTTTCCGGAGAGCAGGTTTTGATTGATTAGCCGTTTAAGGATTAACCCGTTTCGTTTGAGTCTGTTTCCGCAGGGCTGAGGAGGATGAGGTGATGGGTGTTGTTTGTAAGGTATAAAAAAGCACTCAGATTAAGCCTCTGAGTGCTTTTATTTTTCTGGTGGAGATGAAGGGATTCGAACCCTCGACCCCTGCCTTGCGAAGGCAGTGCTCTCCCAGCTGAGCCACATCCCCACTGGTTGTATCTACTGTAATTTTTCCTGAGCTGCCCTGCCGGCAAACGCTTTTATCTGCGTTGGGTTCGCCCTCAGGCATTTCAGGCATGGTAATGTGGTGGTTTTTTTGGGAGGTCCTGCTGCTGGCTGCATCAGGCAGCATTTCGCGGGCTTAACCCAACCTACAAAAAAATGAGCCACATCCCCATGGAAAGTCAGCCTTTAATGTACACGAAACAGGTTGTTTTCTCAAGCCATTTGTGAGCTGCTACAACAGGCTGTCGTAGATCGCCTCGAGCTTGTGGGCCTGCGTAACGGCATCGTATTCCTGTGCAATATGCTCCCGGCCTGCCCGGCCCATAGGTTCCCACACCTCGGGGTGCGTCACCAGATAGTCAAGCCGGTCGGTGAGGCCGTCAACATCCTTTTCCGCCACCAGCAGCCCGCTTGTGCCGTCAAGTATGACCTCGGGAATATCGCAGTGCAGCGTTGAGATAACCGGCATGCCGTAGCCCGACATTTCGATGAGCGTCACCGGCGCGCCGCCCTCGGTCTCGCCGTCGGAGCCCATGATGCTGTGGGAGAGAAAAATATCGTGCTTTTTCGCCTCTTCAATAAAAGCCGGATAGTCGAGAAAACCTAGCATGTTCACCCTGCCGCCCAGGCGCCTGCGCTCCATAATGCCGAGCACTTCTTTTTTATACGCTACCTCGCGCTTGCTGCTGCCGGCATCGCCGATAATGGAAAGCTCCACATTCTTATGCTTTTCAAGAACATTGGCATAGGCCTCAAGGCAGTAGGTGACGCCCTTTTTATCGCGGAATGTGCTTGCCGCAAGCACGCGCACCTTGCGGTCGGTCTCCATGCGGCGAGGGATAAAGGAGATTTTTTCCAGGTCAACGCCCAGGCGCTGCACCAGCACGGTTTCGGGCCTTGCGCCAAGCTCGATGAGCACGCGGCGCATGTGATTGCCTTCGGCCAGAAAGCGCTCGCAGCGGGCAAACAGTTCGCGGTAGCGCTTCTTCCACACATCATCCAGGGCCATCATGGAGGCATCATGGCCGTAGAACATGGTCACCTGCGGCACCCCGAGCTTTTCCTTGAGCTTCAGGTCGAAATAGCCCCGGTTGCCGAAATGGGAATGCACGAGCGCCGCCTTACGCTTTTTTAAAACTTTATAAAAATACGGGTAGTAGAAATCCGTGCGCTTGGCATATTCGCGCTGAAAAAACCTGTTGAGGCCGGACAGGCGGGAGAGAAAATACGCATCCTCCCAGGGGAAAACGTCAAGGTTCTGCCTGCGCGTGGCAATGACCAGACTTTGATATTTCCGGACATTGACAAGCTGGCTGTAAATCCAGCTGCCCGTGCGGAACAGATAGGTGTGCAGCGAGTGGGCGACGATTTTTTTCATAGGAGCTTCCACATGGAAAATGAGCGCATCCTACCCTATCTGACTGATTATATCCAGCCCTATAATAAGAACAGGCGCGCGAGCGGCGCTGCTTAAAAATATCTGCCGATGACCGGCAGACGCCGGATGACGAAGTGGCTGAGCGCGAAACTCAGCGGCAGGCTCAGGCCGGCCACAACGGCGAATTTTGCCGCTGCGGGCAGTGCCGCGGGAATTAGCCAGTACTGCAGCACCACCACGATGGGGATATGGGCCACGTATATGCCGTAGGCATTGGCCGCAAGACAGTCCTTCCAGCGCGCCGGCGCGCTGCACCATTGCTTGAACATGCCCAGCAGCAGTATGGTGATGCACAGCGGCCCGACGGCGCGCAGAAGCCCAAGGGCAAGCCGCAGCGCGATTGATGATTCCATAGTTTCATGAAAGGCCTGCAGCAGCCCTACATACGCCGCGCAGCAGATAAACGCGCCGGCTCCCCAGCCCACAAGCGCGCTCAGGCTATAAGGCTCCTTCATAAAGCGCCAATCAGCCCGGCATGCCCATATGCCCCAGAGGAAAAAGCCGATATACACGGGCAGCCGCGTGGGCTGAAAAACAATAATGCCTTTTTGCCCGAGGCGCACCCAGTAGGCATCCGGCACCAGCAGGTTTATTGCAAAGACGCTCAGCCCGATGCAGAGCCCCAGCGCCAGAAGCCCTGCGGGCCGCAGCAAACGGGCCGCTCCACCATTCGGCTGATCCTGCATAGACGCTTTGAGGCGGGGGATTGCGGCGCAGGCGCAGCAGTAGAGCAGCATGATGATCAGCAGGGTTGAGAGAAACCAGAGATAGCCGGCATACATTTTTCCGTGAAAGTATTTGAGCAGCCAGTAGCTGAAGTAGCCTGCCATGTCCCGGCCTTTGGCAAGGTTGCGCACATAGGTCATGACCGGGCACATGACGCACAGCCCGAAAACAAAGGGTATGCCGAGCCGGTAGAGCCGCGATTGGGCAAAGCGGGCTGGCCCGTGTTTGGCAAGCGACGGCGGGGCGAGATAGCCGGCAATGAAAAACAGCACGGCCATGACGAAAAATTCGCTCAGCAGCACCACATAGTCGCACAGCGGGCTTCCTGCCCCATCAACCACAACCCACTTATAGGGGAAAAACGACAGATAGGCAACCGCGGCATGCAGTACCACCACCAGCGTGACGATAAACGCGCGCGTATAATCAATGAAATAGATGCGGGTGCCCTGCTGCGGAACCGGCATGCTGCCTCCCGGAAAAATGTTCCTTTGCTTTTCGGGGCATTCTACAAAAAAATACGCTCTTTTGGAACAGCTATTATGCTCAGTACAACGCTCCGCAAACAAGGGAGCAATGTATAATTTAATAGGGAAATAATAATGTTTAATCCCCCTTTGAAAAAGGGGGATACAGGGGGATTTTTTACAGCCTGACAAAGCCCCCTAATCCCCTTCGCTGAAGGAAAAATTTTCGCCCCCCTTTTTTGCAAAACTTTATGCTAAGATGAACCTCACTGCCCGATGGCAGGGAGTTGTCCATGCAGCAGATGAACAGAACTCTTCACGAGCTCTACGCGCGCCTTCTGACAGCGTTCGGGCACCGCTGCTGGTGGCCCGCGCAAAGCGCCGAGGAAGTTATTTTCGGGGCAATTCTTACGCAGAATG